>JBFGYN010000232.1:0-6473 GCA_041587415.1 Candidatus Competibacterales bacterium
CCATCGCCAGACCCTCGGTACCCAGTGTCGATTGACTCAGAAAAAACTGTCGAGTCCCCGACCACGCTGGAATTGGCCCACGATCCCGCAGCTGGACCATGGCGCCACGCGTCTCATCCGGGGCGATGAGTCCAATGCGAACGATTTCCGCACTGGCCACGTCCACATCGGCACTGACTGCGAACGGAACGTTTAGTGCGAGAAAAGCGACTAGAAACTTCAAACACTTGGCCAAACTGTGTCGTGCGTCCATCTAGTTTCCCCTGCTCGGCTAATGGCCTCGCGTTGCCGGCAATTCAAAGGTCTCGAAACGCGTTCGCGCAGCGTGTCGGCTGACGAACTACCTGTATGGCGTGTTCTGGGTCCGGTGCAGTCGATTCAACTCTCCAATGGTTATGCCGTGCTGCGGGTCCGAGGATTCGGGAAGAACGACCAGACTGCCGGGGTCGGCTGAAAACCGTTGCGCCGCCGCACTTTCGTGGCGTGCCCGCTCCGAGACCCACCCGGTCGTGACCGTCACCGGTTCGTCGCCCGCGCCAAAATCGGGTACCGGAAAGAGCTCGGCGCTGTCCCGATTCCGGTATTCCCATTCCTGCTGGCGGTGCAGTTCGGCCAGCTCCGCCAAGCCCACGATTGCAATACCGTCGTCGAAATCGGGAAGAACCAGGAACCCTCCGTCAAGTGCCCCTGCACGAGCCTCCATGTTCTGCTGTGCATGCAATTGATTTAGTTCGTCCAGCGTGACCGACGCGAGCAAGTCATCGGATGGCGGGAGCTCGATGAGCGACAGGGGATTCGACCAAAGGGTCGCAAGCTCTGACAATTGTTGCGCATGAAGCGCTCGCAGTTCGTGCAATGGGACCTCGGGCAGCGGAGACTCGAGTGTTTCGCCGCTCACGTCGCTGCCTTCGACGGCTCGAGGCGTGTCAGAAGCAAGTTCCGCAGGTGCAACGATCGGCAGATCGCTCGGATCGCGACGCGCCAGAAATGGCGACACGCGCCTCATTGAGGCGCTGGGCCGACTCATCGATTCGGCATCCGCGACCGGATCACTTTGGGGATCATGTCGGTCGCGGGGGTAGTGGGCAATCAGCAGCGCGCAAACAAGCGAGCCGACTACCAACACGCCGATGACCGCCGGCCGGCCTATCCGCGCCAGACTCCCCATCACCTCGTCAAGCAACCGATACCCTTTCATTGCGCTTCTCGTGCCTTCTTGAAGAGCAGATCGAGGATCGGCGTCAGGGTTGTTGCGTCGTTCACTCGGACGGCGTCGGGTTTCGTCAACGACTTGGTCCCGCCCGGCCCGGTTACGCGGAGGCGAACATCGTAGTGCCCGGGCGCCTTGTACACGTGCTTAGGATTCCTCTCCGTGCTCGTTCGCCCATCCCCGAACTGCCAGAACCATTCGTTCACCACGCCATTCGATGAATCCGTGAACTGCACCGTCAAGGGTGCGACTCCGGAAGTCGGTTTCGCTGTAAAAGAGGGAACGAGCACGATTGGAACATCGATGGTGACGCTGAGCGTGACGCCGGCAAAGTTCGTCCAACCAACCACGCCGACGAACCATTTTCCCGGCTTGGGCGAGTTCAGTACAACGCTTTCTACGTTGCCATTGAGCTCCGAGGTGGCGTTCCGAAAATCCGGCTTGTGGTAGGCGGCGATCAGGTCCACATCGCCGCTGCCGCCCCGGGTGCTGGCTCGCAGCGCTGTGGCACCCGCCGGAACGATGACCTCGAAGCACCGCAGGCTACCTTCTGCGCCAGAGAACGGAGAACTGCGGTAGGGCGCTCGAATTCCCGCACACGGATGCCTTCGATGGTCCGAAGTTCCGGAGACTTGAACCCCCTGCGTGCTCGCGGTGAAATTGGAGGTGGAACGATGGAGCCCTGGGAACTGCAGGGTGAAGGTTTCCAGCGTCAGCGGGATTCCGACCAAGGTGACGGTCCGGGGGCTGGGCAGGACCCAGGAATTGCCCGAGCGTGTCAGGGTCAGGACCCGGTCGTCGAACGCGGTAAAGAGATGGAGCTTATCGGCGTCCGGCTGATAAACGATGGTACCCGACGGGGCGCTGATTATCTGAGCGGCGACGCTGACCGTATCTTGGCCGAACCAGACCCCGTTGAATTCCCCGAGCGCCGCAGCGTTGGCGCTCACAGAAGCGGCAACAAGCGCGGCAAGCGTCTTCGCTAGCCACTTACGCGATCGCAACAGATCCCCGCGGGGCTCTGCATTTGCTCGCCATTTTGAGGGCACGACTGCAGCGTTCAAGGACCCAACCCATGTGACCGCGGTGGCGTATCATGAGGCTGGGAATTGGCCAAAGCAAGCGATTTTTTTGCCCTTTAACTCGCTGTTATTAATATATTTTTTGCTCGACATGGCGCGGCCTGCGGCGATCAATCCCTGCGTGCTATCCGTGCTAGCGCCGAGGCTGCGGTGCGGATTGGCGGCCTTTATTGGCGTCAATGACTTTGAAGAGCATGTCCAGGATCGTGGGCAGCGATTCCATGGCGCGACGGCTTGCCGCGAACGGATTTCCCAGAACCTCTGCAATGTGGCGCTGACCGGCGCGGCTGGGATGGAAGCAATCCAGGGTGCTCAGTCGCCGCCCAAATTTTGCCCTCGAACAGTCCGGTCACGAAACGAACCCGCACACCGTTGCGCCGGTGGTAGTCCCCCACTTTGCGCGCCAACAGATTGCTCGGTGAAACATTGAATCGGCCAGCTGCGCGCCTCGACCGCTGCGAGCGGTGGGGCGCCCGCATCAGCGTTTCGTCCAGGCATCTCTAGAGATTCAACCCGGCGCAGCATCGTCGGCATTGTTCGCTGGTGCCAGTGACCCCGTCTGCGAGCAATGTCGCTGCGACGCGGCTGGGGCTACAATAATCCGAAGGGATCGATCCACAAACGCATTCCGCCGCACGTTTCGGGTGACAACGATGACTTACTGTCTGGCCATTCGTGTCGATCAGGGGTTGGTGTTCGGGTCTGACTCGCGCACCAACGCCGGGGTGGACTACGTGACCACGTACCGCAAAATGCACGTGTTCCAACCAGCAGCGGACCGGCTATTCGTGGTGCTGTCCGCGGGCAACCTGGCCACGACGCAGGCAGTCGTCAACCAGATTCGCAGCGACCTGGACTACCCGCCCACCGACGCTCCCAACCTGACATCGGTACGCTACCTGTTCGAAGCGGCGGACTATCTGGGGCAGGTCAACCTTGCCATGCAGCAACGGCACGCGCTGGCCCTGAAGGCCACCGGTGTCAGTGGCGATGTTTCTCTCATCCTGGGAGGCCAGATTCGGGGCGAGGCCCCGGAGATCTACCTCATCTATCCCCAGGGCAACCACATCACCGCATCCGACGATACGCCCTATCTGCAAATCGGCGAGAGCAAGTACGGGAAGCCTAATCTCGATCGCCTGATCGAACCGGGCCTTACCCTCGAGACAGCCGGGCGAATCGCCTTGACATCGTTGGATGCGACGTGGCGTTCGAACGTCACCGTGGGTCCGCCGTTCGAAATCGCGCTCTATTCCCGGGACACGTTGGCAATCGGGCACGGCATCCGCGTCGCCGACAACTCCGAGTACTTGAGCAGTCTCCGGGACGCCTGGACGCAAGGATTGCGCCGCACGCTCCAGGAACTTCCACCCTTCGAATGGGAAGGCGCGTGACAGCAGGAATAGAGGTGCGCCCAGATTACGCACCATCGGGGCGGACCCGCTGGAATTTCCCGACTACTTCTGCAAACTCCTCGAACGGCGACTAGACTCTGACCCGACGAGCATTGTCGCCACCACACCACCTATAAGGATAAGAGGTATGACTCATCATTCCACGTTGAAGACGGGCAGTCGCACTCGAGCTGCGATCTGGCCGCGGCTCGCCCTGACGCTCTCAGCAGGTTTCTGGATGACGCTGTCCGGTATCGCATCGGCACAGAGTCTCGAAAGCGCCATTTACGGTGAGCTCGACCTGGTTCACCCGGTTTTCGCCACCGAGGGGATGGTTGCCACCCAGGAGGCAATGGCTACGGAGGTCGGCTTGGAGATACTGAAAGACGGTGGTAACGCCGTCGATGCCGGCGTGGCCGTCGGCTTTGCACTGGCGGTGACCCTGCCACGCGCGGGCAATCTGGGTGGCGGCGGTTTCATGATCGTCAAGAAGGGCGAGGAAACGGTCGCCATCGACTTCCGGGAGATGGCGCCGGCCGCCGCGACCCGTGACATGTTCTTGAACGAGCAAGGCGAGGCCGATCCGGAGAAGTCCCGCTACAGCCATTTGGCGGTGGGCGTCCCCGGGACCGTCGCGGGTATGGCGCTGGCGCTGGAGCGCTTCGGCACCATGTCCCTGGAAGACGTGATGGCACCCGCGATCGCACTTGCCGACCGTGGTATCCCGGTTGCCGTGGGGCTCTCCCTGTCGCTGAAAGAGGCGAAAGAGCGCATGAGCCCATCGCCTGAGAGCATGAAGATCTTCTTCAGGCCCGACGGTGTCCCGTTCGAGATTGGTGAAGTCCTGGTCCAAAGCGACTTGGCAGAATCGATGCGCGCCATCGCCAATCAGGGTCCGAAGGCGTTCTACGAAGGAGAAATCGCGGAGAAGATCGTCGCGGAAATGGAAGCCAATGGCGGGCTCATTACCATGGAGGACTTGAAGAACTACAAGGCAGTCGTGCGCGAGCCCGTGCGCGGCACGTACCGGGGCTACGAAATCGTCTCCATGCCGCCGCCCAGCTCCGGTGGTATCCACGTGGTTCAGATCCTGAACATGCTCGAGCAGTTCCCGATCCAGGAGCTGGGGCACAACAGCGCCGCCACCATTCATCGCATGGCCGAGGCAATGAAGCTTGCCTACGCCGACCGCAGCGAATACCTGGGCGACCCGGACTTCAATGAAGTACCCGTGAAAGGCTTGACTTCGAAGAAATACGCGTCAGAGCTGGTCAAGTTGATCGACACCGAACGGGCGCGCCCGGCGGAGGAGATAAAACCCGGCAATCCGGCGCCGTATGAGAGCGACCAGACCACCCATTATTCCGTGATCGATTCCATGGGGAACGTGGTCAGCACCACCTACACGCTGAACTTCAGCTACGGAACGGGACTGGTCGCGGCGGGCACCGGAATCTTGCTGAACAATGAAATGGACGATTTTTCGGCGAAGCCCGGTGTGCCCAATGCCTATGGCTTGATTGGCGGCGAAGCCAACGCGGTCGAGGGCGGCAAGCGCCCGCTGAGCTCCATGACGCCGACGATCGTGCTGAAGGACGGGGAGGTGCATCTCATTACCGGTAGCCCGGGTGGCAGCCGGATCATTACCACCGTCACGCAGGTGATCATGAACGTAGTCGATCACGAAATGAACATCGCGGAAGCCACGGTTGCCCCAAGAATCCACCATCAGTGGCTACCCGATGAACTCCGGGTCGAGGAGGGATTGAGCGCAGACACGGTGCGATTGTTGACGGAACTCGGCCATACGATCGCCGTCAAGGACGCCATGGGGAGCACCCAGAGCATCATGCGCCGGCCGGAGGGGCTTTACGGATTTTCCGATCCGCGCCGGCGAGACGCGCTCACTCTGGGGTACTAAAATGGGTCTCGTGTAGCGGCCTACGCCCCGGCGGCGCTGTCGCCGGGGATCCCCTCGAAGTCGAGGTGGGCACATGGTGGGGTAAGAGGGGCATCGATTATCACGGCGTCGCGAGCCCGCACTGAGCGAGTCGAGAGTGCGGGGGATACAGAACAATGGTACCCGAGTCGTTTGTCGCGCCAGCCAAGACGGGAGCAAGCAATGAGCCTGCAGCCCTGCAATGAACCCGTTTGCGAGGAAATGACGGGGGCGGTCGAATTGGTTATCGAGCCGCGCCCCAAGGACCTCGGCGGATTCGAAGTGCGCCGGATACTGCCGACCGCCCGACGAAAAATGGTCGGTCCCTTCATTTTCTTCGATCACATCGGGCCGGCAGAATTCGCCGCTGGGCAGGGTGTGGACGTTCGCCCGCACCCGCACATTGGTCTTGCCACGGTCACCTACCTGTTCGAGGGCGAAATACTCCATCGAGACAGCTTGGGATGTGTTCAGGCAATCAGACCCGGTGCCGTGAACTGGATGACGGCCGGACGGGGCATCGTGCATTCGGAGCGCACGGCCGATGAGCTGCGCGAAACGGGTTCGGCGCTGCACGGCATTCAATCGTGGGTAGCTCTGCCGCTGGGCGCGGAGGAGTGCGATCCGGACTTTACCCATTATTCCGCCGAGATGCTGCCCATCATCGAGAAGGACAGGGCAACCATGCGCCTGATTGCGGGCACGGCGTTCGGACAAACGGCCCCGGTGGTGACGAAGTCGCCGCTGTATTATCTGGAATTGAGGGCCTCAGCAGACTGCGGCGTGCCAATCCCGCCGGAGCACGAGGATCGCGCCATCTACGTGGTCGATGGATCGCTCTCCGTGGG
>JBFGYN010000233.1:0-6443 GCA_041587415.1 Candidatus Competibacterales bacterium
AGGCATTTACTTTGAACACCCGTTCGCTCGCGCCTCGCTACAACGAGATCATCGATATGCCCGTAGAACGGGTCATGACAGGGGACGCTCGTTCAGTATCCCCCGATTTACCGCTCACCCGGGTGCTCGAATCCATGGTGAGCGCGCGTGTTACCGGGTTCCCGGTAACGGACGCAGATCGCGTTGTGGGCATGATTACGCGACGCGATGTCATGCGCGCGCTGCGCAGAGCCAGTGCTGAGTCGGAGCAATAGAAATGAGTACGGTTCTTTTTACCGACCCGGTGTTCGAATCTCACGATACCGGACCGGGCCATCCCGAGCGATCCGCTCGCCTCGAGGCCATACGCATGGTCACTCGGCACGATGCGTTCGCCGACTTGGAGCAGCGAGCGCCAGTAGCGTCGTCCCCGGAGCAGATTCAATTGGCGCATGATCCCGACTATGTGAGTCGGGTTTTGGCGGCGATACCCAGCGAGGGGTACAAGAATCTGGACGCTGATACCATCGTCTCGCCTCGGACCGGCGAGGCTGCGCTCAAGGCGGCTGGCGCCGCTGTGCAGGCGGTGGATGCCGTGATGAGTGGTACGGCCGGCAACGCATTCTGTGCGGTGCGGCCGCCCGGTCATCACGCCACCAGCGCTCGCGCCATGGGTTTTTGCATGTTCAACCACGTGGCGATTGCCGCCCGCTACGCCCAGTCCGCCCACGGGCTGCAGCGTGTGGCAATCGTGGACTTCGATGTCCACCATGGCAACGGGACCCAGGATATTTGCTGGGATCAACCGGGAATACTGTATGTGTCCAGCCACCAGTCTCCACTGTTTCCGGGAACAGGCCGGGCCACCGAGACGGGCGCACACGACAACATTCTGAATCTGCCACTGCCGCCCGGGACCGGCGCGGAGACCATGCGCGAGGTCTACACGCATCGCGCCCTACCGAAGGTTCGGGAATTCCAACCGCAGCTGCTGGTCATTTCCGCTGGATTCGACGCCCACAGACTCGATCCATTGGCCGGGCTGGAATGGACCGAAGACGATTACGCTTGGATTACGGGCGAACTGGCTGATCTGGCAGCGGAGTGTTGCGGTGGCCGCATCGTCTCGTCATTGGAAGGGGGTTATCATTTGCAGGCGTTGGCCCGATGCGTTGCCGTGCATTTGTCGGTCCTACGCTCTGCCAGCTGACGGCGGAGCGATCGACGGACCGGCAGCCCGGAATGATTTCGAGCGGGTGAAGATCAGATGCTGAATTCGAAAGAATCTGCGAAACAGGGCCGGCATCGAGTCAAGTGCAGCGACACAGGAGACACGCCGGATGCCCGGTAAGCGATTTTGGGAGAACAAGTCACTGTTCCAACTCACCCTCGACGAGTGGGAAAGTCTCTGCGACGGCTGCGCGCGCTGTTGCTTGCACAAGGTTCAGGACGACGATACGGACGACATCTACGTGACCAATGTCGCTTGCCGCCTTCTGGACGCCGGAACCTGTCGCTGCAGTGACTACGCAAACCGCGAACGAGAGGTTCCCGACTGCGTCCAACTGTCTCCCGAGAACTTGCACCGGGTATACGGCCTGCCCAGGTCGTGTGCATACCGTCGGGTAGCGGAAGGCCGCCCCTTGGCGTCCTGGCACCCACTGCTGTCGGGCGATCCGCAGTCCGTCCATCGCGCGGGAATATCGGTGCGTGGCAAAGTCGTCTCCGAAGCAGAAGCCGGCGATCCCGAGCAGCACTTGACGGATTGGCGATTTTGACCGGAGAGTAAGCCAGCTATCGGTGATTATCCGGGTTGGCGCAGAGTGCGGCGTAGTCGAATCCATTCGCTTTTTCCGAGATCTTTAGCATCGCCGCGTCGTCGGTTTCGAAAGATTTCACGAAACTTGGCGGAGTATCCGAAACGTGTGTGAGCTTCTCGGCATGAGCGCAAACGTGCCTACGGACATCTGCTTCAGCTTTACCGGGCTCATGCAGCGCGGTGGGCGAACCGGGCCGCACGCGGACGGCTGGGGTATCGCATTCTACGAGGGGCGTGGTTACCGTGTGTTCCGGGATCCCGTCCCGAGCTGCGATTCCAAGGTCGCCAGCCTGATTCAAACCTATTCCATCCGCAGCCGCATCGTGGTTTGCCACATTCGCCAGGCGAATCGAGGCGCCGTCTGCCTGGAAAACACCCACCCGTTCAACCGAGAGCTGTGGGGCCGCAACTGGACGTTCGCCCACAACGGTCAGCTCAAGGGGCACCGGAAGCTCCGAAGCGAGCGCTATCGGCCGGTCGGAACGACCGACAGTGAGCGAGCATTCTGCTGGATGCTGGACCGCATTCTGGACCGATTTCCCCGCCCCCCCCGACGGCAACAGACCCTGTGGCGTTACATCAACGGGATGAGCCTGGAGCTGGGTGAGTTGGGCGTTTTCAATTTTCTCCTATCGGACTCCCGGTTTCTCTACGCCCGTTGCAGCAATCATCTTTGCTGGATTACTCGGCGATCACCCTTCGGGCAGGCCCACCTTCGCGATACCGAGTTGGTGGTCGATTTTGCTGAGGAGACGACGCCGAACGACGTGGTCACCGTGATTGCGACGAGGCCGCTCACGGACAACGAGACCTGGAACATCATGCAGCCCGGCGAGTTTGCCGTCTTCGAGGACGGCGAGCGCCTGGCATGATCGTCTGCTCGGATCGGGCTCGGTGAGGCGGGCGGCCGCGAACCACCCCGGGTTTTCTGAAGCGCGATCCATCGCTCGCCTTGCTGGCCCGCTCATAGTTGCCCAGCTTTCCCAGGTCGGTATGGCGGTTACCGATACCGTGCTGGCCGGGCGGCTGGGCGCCATCGATCTCGCCGCGATCGCATTGGGCACGCCGCTTTGGTTTCCGGCGTTTTTGGGCTGCCTGGGAATTCTCACCGCCCTGACCCCCTCCGTCGCGCAACTCGCGGGCGCCGGAAGGAGCATGGAGATTCCTGCGGTCTTCCGCCAGGCGCTTTGGCTCGCCGTCGGGCTTGGGGTGATCGCCGGGCCGCTTGTATTTCAGTTGGCTTCCGCGCCCCGCTTGCTGGGAGTCGACCCGGCCATAATCCCGGTTACCCACGGCTACGTGGCGGCCATCGCAACGGGAATGCCAGCCGCGTGCGTGTTTCTCGTGTTCCGGTTCCTCGCCGAAGGACTGGGCGATACGCGGCCGACCATGTACGTGCAGCTCGCGGCCCTTGGCTTGAATGGCATCCTGGACTACGGTCTCATGTTTGGAAAGCTGGGCTTTCCTGCACTGGGTGCAGTCGGAGCAGGTTGGGCGACCGCAATCGTGTTCTGGGTGCAGATGACCCTCATGGCTGTCTATGTCGTGCGCCTCGCCCGCCGGCGAAATCTCAGACTCTTGAATGCAATCGACCTGCCCCGCGTCGACGCGCTCCTCGACCTGCTCCGCGTCGGCGTTCCAGTTTCCGGGACCATCCTCATGGAAGTGGGCTTGTTTGCCGTGATCACCCTGCTAATGGGCCGACTCGGCACCGTTGCGATTGCTGCGCATCAGATTGCGCTCAACTACGCGTCCGTGATGTTCATGGTGCCACTGGCGATTTCCATCGCGACCTCGGTCCGGGTTGGTCACCAGGTCGGAGCCGGGCGGCTCGATCGGGCGCGCGTGACCGGTTGGGTGGGGATCGCGATGGCATCCGGCTTCATGACGGCCTCGGCGATGTTCATACTCTTTGCCCCGGACTGGATCGTGGGCGCGTATACGGGCGAACCGGAAGTTGCTGATCTGGCAGCCGGGCTCCTTTTCTTCGCCGCCGTGTTTCAATTATTCGACGGCATTCAGGTGGCCGCCGCGGGCGCTTTGCGGGGTTTCAAAGATACGCTTGTGCCGCTCGCTCTCACGTTTGTCGCCTACTGGATCGCCGGATTGCCGGTTGCTGTGGTGCTCGCTTTTGTGCTGCAGCAGGGGCCACGCGGATTGTGGGCCGGCCTCGCTGCTGGGCTCGGTCTCGCGGCAGCAATGTTGGTCAGACGCTTTCAGCGGGTGGCGTCGGGGGCGCCCGACCCCGCGCCCCAGCGCGCGTCGACCCGGTGAGGAGCCCGGGCTATCCGGTAAGGGTGAATTCCCTCATTCGTTGGAATCCGCGCTCCAGATCTGCGACCAGATCGTCCGGGTCCTCGAGGCCGGCATGCACCCGCATGCACTGCCCCTTGACAGCCCATTGCGTGGCGGTGCGCAGGCGCTCGGGATGAGTTGGGACGAGTAGGCTTTCGTAGCCTCCCCAACTGTCACCAAGGCCGAACAATTCCAGTCCGTTCAAAAACGCCCTGAGGGCGTCCCGGCTGGGGCAATCCATGACGAAGCCGAACAGGCCGCAAGCGCCCGTAAAATCGCGTTTCCAGATCGGATGACCCGGGTCCTCGGGCAAGGCCGGATGCATCACCTGCGATACCTCGGGGCGTGACCTCAGCCAATGTGCCAGGTGCAAACCGTTCTCCTGGTGGCGCGGAAGGCGCACGCCGAGCGTTCGCAAGCCCCGCAGCGTCAGGTAGGCGTCGTCCGGTCCCAGGGTGTGCCCTTGATCTTGCCAGCACCGTTTCACCAGCGGGAAGGTTTCCTCGTTGCCGATCACCGCGCCCGCCATGACATCGGCGTGACCGGACACGTACTTGGTTCCCGCGTGGACGACCGCATCGACACCCAATGCCAAGGGTTTGTGGAGTAGGCCCGCGCCCCAGGTGTTGTCGGCGACGACCCGGACTCCGGCGCTCCGTGCCGCAGCCGAGATGGCGGGCGTATCCTGAACCTCGAAGGTCCAGGATCCGGGCGACTCGATGAACACCAAAGCGGTGTTCGCGCGCAACAGGCGTTCGATGTCCCGGCCGAGCCTGGGGTCGTAGAATTCACACTCGATACGGAAACGGCTCAGGAAACGGGTTGCGACGCGCCGGGTCGGTCCGTAGACGCTGTCGCTGAGCAGGACATGGCTGCCAGATCCCGCGAATGCGAGAAGTGCCGTTGTGATGGCGGCCAGTCCCGATGGTACCAGCACGGTTCCGGCACCTCCCTCCAAGGCCGTGAATGCCTCCTCCAATGCAAATGTCGTGGGCGTACCGTTTCGCCCGTACGTCACTTTGACCGCACGCTTTTGTTCGAACGCATCCAAGTCCTTGAACAGCACGGTCGAGGCATGGTAGACGGGTGGATTGAGGATGCCATCGTTCTCGTCCGGATGGAGTCCCACGTGCGTGAGCAGAGTGTCGAGCTTCATGGGTTGGCTCCGAACGAATTGGGACGCTGTGTTGTCCTACTGGGCATGATTGCAATCTTAGGATAATGGCGATGATCCAGACCACCGTCATGATGGTGCTGTTGCCACTGATTTGGGTTTCGGTGGCACAGGCGGGGGAATTCTTCCGCTGGGTGGACGATCATGGCATAACTCATTATGGCGAGGTACCTCCCGAGGGAACGGATGCCGTGCGGGCCTTTTCAACCCCAAATACCCAGTCGGAATCGTCGCCGGAGCAGGTGTACTTCTCCATCGTCAATCAGTCGCGGCGCATGGAGGAAGCGCGGCTAGCGCGCGAGCGCATCCGGGTCGACCAGGAATTGCTTGCGCGCGACGATCGACCCGAAGCGCCGCGAACACCCGACGATGACTACGACAATCCCCCAAACTATCCCTATGGGTACCATATTCCGTATCTCCGTCACGATGTTCGGATCCATCGCCCGCCGCCACACCGCGAATTCGTGACTCCGGACTGCCGCACGTCCTACATCGGCTGTAAGAAATCGATCGAGCAACATCCGCGGATTGCTGGTGACCGGCGAACCCTCGGTGAACGGCGCCGGGATGCCGCGCGCCCGGATCATGCACATCGCTGAACTGGATCATCGCTCGGCCGGGTAGGTCCGACACCGGTCGCCAGCCCCCATGCCGATCGCAACGGCGCCAGCCCCGCCCAGCATTGATGTCGAGATCGAACCCCACGCACGGATTTACGTTTTCCCGAACCGATGGTGTCGGAGCGAGGTTGTCGCGCCGGATGCTTGTCTCCCTTGCCCGAGCGGATGCGTCCGCCCTGACCCGACAATCGACGACGGTGTCAGCGAATCGCAATTTGTCGACCAATTCCTGTGCGGCCCCGCCCGCGTATCGATGTCAAGTTATCAAATTCTGAACCCAATCCAATCCGGTCTTCCCCGCTTGATCGCCGGCCTCGCGCCGGTTACAAGGGATCTGTAAATCCTTTACCCGATCGCGCGTCGATGCCAGAGGAAATTCGAATTCAGACGCCGCACTTGCGTTTCGCGGCGCGGCGATGGGGAGATTCGGCTGGCAGCAATGTCCTGGCACTGCACGGCTGGTTAGACAATGCCGCGAGCTTCGATGGGCTTGCTCCGCTCCTGCGTGGCATCGATCTGGTGGCGCTGGATTTGGCGGGGCACGGCCTGACGG
>JBFGYN010000234.1:0-6403 GCA_041587415.1 Candidatus Competibacterales bacterium
CTACCCCGGCCCTGGCGGTTTCTCGCTCGCCCTGACTTGCTCTTCGCTCAAGTTGGAGCTACGGCTACAACTTTTCGTGCAGGGCGCTTGCATGCAAAGGCAAGCGCCCGCTCTGTGAGGGGCGATGATTCACTGGATCACCGCCCCTCGCTTCGCCCAGAGCGGCGCCAGGACGGCTGCGAATTCCGCCAGCATCCGGGGTCCCTGATGAAGTATCCGGGCTAATTGAAGCGTTGGGACAAACCATTTGCGAGGAAAGCATCGATGGTGAAATCGTTACTGATGGCGATAGTAGGCGTCTGCACAGGGGTGGCGATCAACGCCGCACAAGTGATCGCAGCCGATGCGGATTCAGCGCCGAACGGCATCCCGCTGCCGCACGATTACCAGGACTGGCGGGTGCTGGGCAACTCACATCGGACCGATAACGATACGTTGCGGGTGATCCTGGGTAACGACGTGGCGATCCAGGCCGCTCGGAGTGGGAACACCAACCCTTGGCCGGACGGTGCGATCATGGCCAAACTGGTTTGGAAAGTCCGAGCCGACGAAAACTGGCCCGCGGCGAACGTGCCCGGAGAATTCGTGCACGCCGAGTTCATGTTCAGAGACGCAGGGAAATACGAGAGCACCGTCGGGTGGGGCTGGGCACGCTGGGTAGGCACTGAGCAAAAGCCATACGGGGCGGACGAGAACTTTGCCCAGGAGTGTGTTGGCTGCCACACCCCCGTGGCCGCACGGGATCATGTGTTTACGACGCCGGCAGTCCTGCCCTGACGCCAGGCCAACAACAGGCAGGCGCGACCGATGACAAGTCGCCGTTAACGGGTGAGGGTGGGTGTCGGGCTTAGCGAAACTGCCACGAGGGAGGCAGCCAGCCCCCGTAAACCGCGCTACGAAAAAGGAAATACGCCGCTCCGGTGAGAAGCACGATGCCGGCGATCCGCTCGATCGCGGGAATCCATCGGGCCATCGAGGTGACGCTGCGAACGGCTCCAGCCGCGGTACCTACAATCAGTATGGGCAGCCCCCTTGCGATTCCGAAGGTGAAAAGCAGTGCTGCGCCAACTGCAGGACTTCCGGTTGTTGCTGCGGCGCCGAGCACCGGCAGCAGCAATGGTGTGCACGCCGGGCACGTGGACAGTCCAAACGGAACACCGAGCAAATAGGCGCCGAGTGGCGTCTCTGCCCTTTTCAAGACCGGTCTCAGCAACCGAAATCGTGCTCGAATCTTTCGCAGGAGCGCCAACCCGATGAGCAGCAACATGACCGCGATGACGAGATTTGTGAGTGCCAGATAGCGGGCGAGAAACGCGATTACTGCGAATCCAAGCGCCCCGAAGAGGCCGCCAATTGCGGCATCCACCGTGGCGATCCCCAGTACGAATCCGAGCGCGAGACGGAATCCTCGCGCACGGCCAACCTCAGCGTCCTCGTCCGACGCGAAACCCACGACCACGCCCATCAGCGGCAGCGAGCCGGGGGAGACGCCAATCAACAAACCACCGAAAATGACCAGGGCGAATGCGAGCGGAGTCGTGGGATCCAGGCCCTGAAACCACGCACCGAATATCTGTTCGAGCTCCATGCCAGACATTTGTCCGCCGTTGGCGTGAGAACGAATCAATTCGTCGTATGGTTACGCCGCCCTGCGACCGCCGGATGCCTGCCTCGGGCCCACGTATTCGCAAGATCAACAATTCGTAACTTCGACGAGGCGATGATCAATGCTAAGGTTCCCGAGTATTTCGTCGACTATAGACGGCGATCGAATGTCATGTCGACGTGCACTCCACCCGCCGTATACCGACCTGATGATGGCCAGTCTACTCTTGCATCTTGCAGTCTCCGGCATCGGGGTAGCTCAATTGCTGATCTATGCGCCGATTCACGGCCAGTGGCGCGTTTCGCCGCGACGTGGTCGAGCGCGAGTGGCTCAAAGCACGATCGTGGTGCCCGTTAAATAGAGAGTTACGACAAGCCAATGGACGAGCCAAATCGAACCCGTTGCCAATCGAAGCCGCATGTGTCCGGCCGCACAGTGTTTGCCGCCCCACTGTCGATCATGCTCGTGATCCTCAACGCTGCCGTCGCGGGGCCGGCGCTCGAATTCCCCGTGGAGCGGCTACTGAGTGCTACCCACGTGCACGGCCTCGCCGTCGATCGAGCGGAGCCAACCCGACTCCTGATCGCGACCCACCACGGACTGTTTCTGCTGAGGCGCGATGGCATTGCGGAACTCCGCTCGCCGACTCAGGACGATTTCATGGGCTTTCAAGTTCACCCAAGTGAGCCGAATGTGCTGTTCGCCAGCGGCCATCCGAGCACGGGCGGGAATCTGGGTGTACTCCGATCCGAGGACGGTGGCCGCCAATGGACCAAGCTTTCGGATGGCGTTGGCGGGCCTGTGGACTTCCACCAAATGAGCATCAGCAAGGCTGATCCCGAGGTCATTTACGGCGTCCATGGAGGCTTGCAGGTGAGCCGTGACGGCGGATTGAGTTGGACCCAGGTAAGTGCTGCGCCGGACGGGATCATTGCACTGGCCGCATCGGCCACAGACCCCGACCGGCTGTATGCGGCGACCCGAGGCGGATTGCTCTACAGCGAGGACGGCGGTGGAAGCTGGTCCAGCGCGCACTTCGTCCAGAAACCCACCAGCCTTGCACACACGACGAGCGACGGCCGCCTGTACGCGTTCATTGTCGGGCTGGGATTGGTGGAAACAAAGGAGCCGGGATTCAGCTGGAAGGTCATCAGTAATGGATTCGGCGACGCCTATCCGCTGCACCTCGCCGACGAGCCCGGAAATCCGAATAGGCTCTACATCTTTACTTCGGACAACCGACTCCTGGAATCCGCTGACGGAGGAGCGACATGGCAGCCGTTCGGCACTAACGGGACAACCCATTGATGCCAGGGGGCCTGATGCCACGGCACCCCGCGCGTCGACGTGCGCTCATTCGCGTAGTGCTGACGTTGGGGTTGTTCACGGCCACCACCTTAGGCGCCGCACCGTCTTTCGACGATCCGTTTTCGCCACTCTCTGCTGGACTCATACCGTTGGCGAAGTCTGACGAGCAGCAACGGTTCGAGCCCGGTAGCGAAGTGACGGACTTCGAGCTGGTGGACCTGGACGGTGAGCGCCAACGTTTTTCCTCCCTCCGGGGTAGCCCGGTCATCGTCAATTTTTGGGCGACCTGGTGTCCACCGTGCCGTGCCGAGATGCCACTCCTTCAGGCGTTTTTCGAAGAGCATCGAGGCGACGGGCTGGTGATTCTGGGCATAGACGCCGGCGAGTCGGTTGAGGTGGTGGAACCTTTTCTCATGGAAACGGAAATCACCTACCCGGTCTGGCTCGACCCCCCGGGAACCGATCCGCCGGGAAGCGTCACCCTGGCACTATTCCGACGTTTCGGCGGTTTCGGTCTGCCCATGACTTTCTTTGTGGACGCGGCAGGCGTTTTGGTCGGCACCCACTTGGGTGAAATTGACCGGGATACCCTGGAGCGAAAATCGAAAATTATTCTCGGTAGCGGAAGCGAGTGAGATCGGGCAGACCCGGTGCCGTGTTCTGGCGGATTGGCGGGGAGAATTCGAGTCCACAACATTGACTCGGGAGAGCATCATGACTGAACTGTCATTCGACACAGTATGGCATCGGGTCGCAGGGGCAGTGTTGCTCGCGGCGTCCCTGTCAGGGGGGCTCGCCCTTGCGGCGGGGAAGCACAGCGGGGGCCACGAAGCTTCACATGGTCACGGGGCTGAAGCGGGTCACGGCCACGGCGATTTGACGTTCGGTGAGCGGGGGGAGGCTTCGGATGTAGACCGAACGGTCGAGATCGTGGCCACCGACAACAAATTCGATGTGGAAACGCTCGACGTCGAGGCGGGTGAGACCATCCGTTTCGTGATTCACAACAAGGGGCAACTCCTGCACGAGTTCAATATCGGCATGGCTGCGATGCACGCCGCTCATCAAGAGGAAATGCTGGAAATGATGCAATCGGGCATGATGACGCCCACCGGCATGAAGGGAATGATGAAGGGGAAACATGGCCACGGTGAGATGGCGCACGACGACCCAAACTCCGTTCTAATCGAGCCGGGGCAATCCGGGGAGCTTATCTGGAAATTCGCGGAGGCCAAGGAACTGGAGTTCGCCTGCAACGTCCCCGGCCACTACCAATCCGGTATGCACGGAAAATTTCACGTCCGCTAACCCGAAATTTGCGTCGGTGAGTAGTGCGTGGGGTCGCGCCAACAGGGGGCGGAATCCCCCTGCGGCCGTCGCGATCACTCGCGACCCGCACGCGGTATCCGGGCTACGGTGTCGAGCGTGCCGCAGTCTCTGAGTGCGGTCGCATACCCGATAGAATTTTCAGTTGCGGTGGCTTGCCTTGGTTTTCGGTACGTGCGACGGGGTGCGGGGTGACCTCGGCGCCTGCCGTCAGGGTCGCCTGAAACAGTGGCAGCGCGAACACCTCCACCGGATGCTCGTTTGCCTTCAATGTCATCCGCCCCAGAGGCTCGGGCAGCAATCCCTCGGGTAGGTCCATTTGCCGCAGCAGTTCACCCGATACGAGCCACTCCCGATCCAGATCACGAGTCACCTTCTCGAGCCGTGCCGCCGTGTTGACGGCGGCACCGAAATAGACGATTTCGCGTCGATCTTCTCCGACCTCGCTGGCGACCACCGCCCCGCCGTGAAGGCCGGCTCGGAATGTCGGTGATGCGCCGAACTCCGCCTCGTACGAGCCGGAAAGCTTCCGGATCCGGTCGCGAATCGCCAGCACGCAGCGCACACATCGCCCGTTCTCCAGGGCTTCCTCCAGGGGCCAAGTGATCACGACCTCGTCTCCCACGTAACGATGCACTTCCCCATCGTGCTCGGAGATGGGCTTTGCGATGTCGGAGAAAAACCGGGAAATCAACGATTGTGCCTTCTCGTCTCCCAATCGCTCGGCCAGCGCGCCGGATCCGACCACGTCGATGAACAGAAATACTCGTTCCTCGCGAACGGGTCGGTGGTACTGGGCAAACAGAATGTTGACCAGCACCCGACCGCCAATAAGGCTGCGAAATCGCATCACCAAGTTGACGATGAAGCAAAGCCCGACGGCAAACATCAAGTCCTGAAACACTACCACCGGATCGTCGTGGCGACCGGGGTCCCCTGTCTCGATGCCAAGGTGTGCCGCCTCGTGGGAGACGGGCCCGAGGCTGAACAGGACGATTCCCACGTACACAATTGTCGTCAAAGAGAGAAACACGGGCATTGTGGAACGGCGAAGCCCTCTGCCCAAGTCGGTGTAGACGACGAACAGTTCGAACGCTGCAATGGATCCCCCGATAAAGAAGCCATTCACCAGTCCGAACTCGATCCGTCCGTCCGATACCACGGCGTAGAATGCGCCGACCCAGGTGCTGATGACCGCAACGATGAGCCAGGTCATCAGCCGGCGTCTCGTTGACCGGGCGAATTGCTTTCGAATCCACGATTGCCGCAGCGGACGCCCGTCCCTGATTTCCATGAGGATTTGTCCCCTCAGAACCAGGCTCGCAGACCGATGACGAACTGCAGGTCGTCACTGGATTCGCCCTCCGCGCGAGCGAAATCCGCTGTACCCCCGAATTTCTTCTCCCAGTTGATGCCGATGTAAGGCGCCAACTGGCGGCGAATCTCGTAGCGCAGCCGCAATCCCAATTCCAGGTCCGAGACCCCGGATCCGATGCCCCGGGGCGGGTCGTCGCGACCGTAGGCGTTGAACTCCACCTCCGGCGTCAGGATCAGGCGCTGGGTAAAGAGGATCTCGTACTCCGCTTCCAGGCGAGCGGCGACGGTTCCGTTGCCCCCGGCATAGAGCGTGGCGTCCACCTCAAAGAAGTAGGGCGCGACGCCCTGGAAACCGATGGCAAACCAGTCCCGGCTCGGCCCGGGTTCGAAATCGTGGCGCCAGCCGGTCTGCAAGTCCCAGTAGGTGGCAATCGCCCGGCTGTACAGCGCTTCGAGGAAGGCGCTTTCCGTTCGCCCATCAACAGCTTCACCCTCGCTCTTGAACCACAGCTTGTGAAAATCCTTGCCGACCCAGCCCTCGGCGTCCCATACCCATGGATCGTCGCCGTCCGCCGAGCGCCATTCCAGTTGCTCGATCGTCACGGTCGCCAGCAGCGGATCGTCTTCCATCACCGCGTAGGCTACATCCGAGAGAATCAGCCCCCCCAGCATTGCCAATGTCATGGTCTTCATCATGTTGGTTCTGTTCTTCATTTCCGTCCTTAGCCCGGTTATTTCACCAGAGCGGCCTTCGGCTAGCTCGTAGATGGTTGATCGGTAAAAGGTTATGTCCAGTTTGGCGGCTCGGTTCTGGCGTATGAAGTGTACTGCCGCCAAAGGCCTACC
>JBFGYN010000235.1:0-6373 GCA_041587415.1 Candidatus Competibacterales bacterium
CCCAGGATCCGCAGCAGGAGGGGGCCAGCCGCTGGGCCGGTTTACGTTCACGAGCTCGATACATTTCGGCACTTCGCCGGTACGTAAGCAAAAAGCACGTTTCCAGAGGTTCGACACGTCCAGCGAATCTGGCCAGCCGAGAGGTCGGGCACGAGCTCGATTGCCCCTGAGTCCGCCGCGGCACTTCCTGTGTTTCGCAGTTCGACCGTGATGACTCCGTTCGTCACGGTGATACTTTCCACGTAGGGCGAACTGTTGTCCGTCGGGACGGGCTGCAAGCCAACCTCCAGATTGTTCGCTGGAGCGAAACCTGTGGCGTCTACAGCCGTCGCGACAGCGTTCCGGACCATTCCGGCCCACACCAGTGCCTCGCTGACTCGCGCACGAACCGTATAATTGTGATACGTGGGAATGGCGATCGCGGCGAGAAACGCAATCACGGACAAGGTGACCAGGGTTTCGATCAGCGTGATGCCCGCTTGTGCCGCGCTCATGTTTGATGACTTGATCGCTCGTGCTCCTGCCGTGTTCCACCGCGTGCATCCAGGCCATGGCCAATGGATCCGAGATCGGGGCACGGCAAAGCATCTTGCGTGCCACAATTAGGAGAATTCTTACGCAATTCGGGAAAAATCTGAGCAGTTTGGCAATGCTCGGGTTAGCCCGGCGGTTGCGTCGGGACCCGGGAAATTCGCACAGTTTTGGCCAGATCAGGTTGATCGATCGCGCACAAGTCGATGCGAGACATCGACTTGCCGGGTGATAGGACGAAATGGGCAGCCACGAGCAGCGAGATACCGGATTGCGCCCCCGGTGGCAGAGTGCCAATGGCTCCTACATGCACGAATCACTGTTTTCCTTGACGCAATTGCCCAAATTGGAGCGTCCTTGTGCAACGTTCGGGTCAAGTCGGCCTTGCGACATTGGGTCTGACCAGAACCGTCCACCCGCTCGAGCTGCGAGCGCGTGGAGTGGGCACATTGGGTCGTTACCGATTCCTGTGTACCCAGGGACTACTCGGGCAACCAACCGCCAGCGGCCTGCAGGGGTGCGCCGTTAACAGTGCCCGTGACCCAGGCGGCGAGAGCTTTCCTGTCCGCTTCGAAGCGCGTTTCGGGTAATGGCGCTGACATGGTGTGGTCGGTGTCGTTGCCGTCGAGCCGGTAGCGATCGTAACCCAGTACCACGAAGTCGTGGACCAGGCGCCGACCTCGATTCTCACCGTCTTCGACCTCGGTCCACATGCCGAAGCCGAGAACCGCGGCGTGGAGGGTCAGTTCACCGCCGCGCTCGGGCGATTCGCGAAAATGTGCTCTCAGTGCGCGTCCGTCCGTTTGCACGGTCAGACGCCCGCCTGGCGAGCTCGCGTCGTTGGGGAGTCGTCGATTCCGGAACCACGCTCGCCACTCTTTTCCGTCCAATACCAGCCCGGGCGTGTACACGGTACTGATGGCCCCCTCGCGGGCGTACGCGCGCTGCCGACCCGAGTACACGGGCGATGCGAACCGATCCGGCCAACCGATGGCGTCCCAATAATCCACGTGAAAGGCAACCGGCACGAATTGGTGCCAAAGGCGCGGATCGTCGACCAGGCCGCTCATCCACCGGTCGGCGGGCGGACAGCTGCTGCAGCCCTCCGACGTATAGAGCTCGATGAGGCGAATCCGACCCGCGCCACTGTCGAATGTGATCGAGGGGCCAGCCAGGGCGCACGGTGCTAACAGTAGCCCGAGGATGGTCAGCAATCGTCCCATCGAATGCGCGCCACCATTTCATCAACGATCCAGACCTTGAGCAGCTCCGCCGCACGCGGGCCAACGTTCTCGGGATCGACCCACTCGCAGAGCCCTTCGCACAGCGTCGCGAACGTGTCTCCCTGACAGGCACGGTCCCAAGCCCAGGCTTCGTCGACCGAGGCCGAGCGATAACGCGCGTTCAAGTCCTTTCGCCACACCAGCCACGGTATCGGCCAAGACCCGGATTCCGGTGGCTGTGGTGCCTCGTCTTTGTCGGCAGCTCGCCGCATGGCGCCAACGTTCCAGAGCAGGTCTAGGCGGGACACGGAAGGATGTGGTTCGATTCGAAGCGACGGCCAGGCCTCCGGTGGCACGACGCCCATGTCCTCGAGCGCGACGACTGCCACGTCGATTGCGTCGAACGACAGGGATATTGCCCAATCCAACTGTGCGAGTTCGCCAAGCAGCTTCTCGTCGCGATAGCGTTCGTTGGTGGCCAGAAAATTGGCAAAGTCTTTACCGAACCACCGGATCGATGGATGACGGGAAGGTCGTTCCAAAATGTAGTCCCGGCAGACCCGGCCGAACTGCTCGTCGCCGAGCATGTGATGCAGGCCGCGGAAGTCCGCCTGAAGGGCTTCGATCAGGCGCAGCTTGTACGCCTCCCGGTAGATGTCCAGGCGCCCCGCGGCGCTGACCTTGCCTTGATCCACAACAATACCCGGCAACGGGTCATGACCCCGCAGCAGGTGCCGCTGAAACCGCTCCTGCAAATCCGTGAGGGCAATCATGTGCCCGACTCGACGGCGGGCGTCCCCCGGACTTTCGCTGCCAAGGCGCGAGCAGTGTTTAATTCCGCCAGCAAGTCCTGAAGCGGTGGAATGTTCGCGTCACGTTCGATCATGGTAGACACGTCGCCAAAGCGTTGTACCGCCCTCTCGTACAGAGACCAGACCGGGTCGACGATGGGCTGATCATGGGTGTCGATAATGCAATCGCCTCGATTCGTGTGACCGGCGAGGTGGAACTGCCCGACGCGATGCACCGGGATTCCGGACAGGTATTCGTTCGAATCGAATCCGTGGTTGGATGCGGACACGTAGATATTGTTCACGTCCAGGAGAATTCCGCAGTCGGCCTCCTCGGCGACCGCTGCCAAAAATGCCCATTCGGTCATGGCCGAATCCGAGTACGTGAGATAACTCGATACGTTTTCCAGGAGGAACGGGCGCTCCAATTGATCCTGCACCCGACGAATTCGGCCGACGACGTGCCGTAGCGCCTCGTCGGTATACGGCAGCGGCAGCAGGTCATGCATGTTGAGGCCGTGCACGCCCGTCCAACACAGGTGGTCGGATATCCAGGCCGGATCGGCGCGGTCCGCAAGCGCTTTCAGCTGACGCAGATAGTCCGTGTCCAGTGGGTCGGTGCTTCCAATCGAGAGAGAAACGCCGTGCATGACCACCGGGTAGCGCTCGATGATGCGGTCGAGGTAGTAAAGAGGTTTGCCCCCGGGGACCATGTAGTTCTCGGACAATACCTCGAACCAATCGACCGGCGGACTGGAATCGAGTACGTCCCGGTAGTGCTCGGGCCGCAATCCGAGTCCGTATCCGAGGTAGCGGTAGTTACTCACTGATGGGTTTGGCGCATACCGCAACGGGACCCGGGTGAGGCCCGGTTCCCGTTGCGGTTCGGATCAAGATCAGCCTTCGACCGTTCCACCCTGCTCGTCGCATTCGGCCTGGGTTAGTTCCAGGAACCCCTGGCCCTTGCAGGCATTCTGGCCCTTGCAGGAGCTGTTGGCCGTGGCGCAGGCGCTCGTGCCTTTGCAAGAATTCACGCCCATACATTGAACTTTTGCTTCATCCGCGACGGCGCTGGATACGGGCGCCAGAGCGAAAAAACCGGCCGCAGCCGTGGCAAGCGCGATACCCGAAATTTTCTTTGCAGCAGACATGTAATACTCCTTGAAACTAAACCATTCGTGGTTTGGGTCGCGGTTTGTCCCCCAAGCACTGGCGGACATTCCACCCACCCAATACGGGACGTCGAGCGTTCCGGATGCATCAGAAAGCAGGGTGCGTACCCAAGCTGGAGACTGCACCCCGCGAGTCACAGCTTAGTCACGGGGCATTCACAATTCCATCACGATCGGCCGATGTTACGTGATCCAGTCGATGTGCTATGAGTACAAGGAAGCTTCTGCCACTGAGAGCCTCGTTCGGCTGACCGGGAGGAATGCTATGAAAAGCTGCAGCCGCGCACTCGCGCTCGTTTTCTGCTTCGTTTTTCCGGCGAGCGCGCCGGCCGACCAGCGCGATAGTCGTCTCGACGACTTGTTCGAGCGGCTCCGACAAGTGGAGACGGTCGCCGACGCGCGGCTCATAGAACTCGAAATCTGGCAAATTTGGTCGGAGAGCGGGCGGGACGACGTTGACCGACTACTGGCGAAAGGCGTTCGGGAGATGACGGCACGGCAGATGAACGATGCGCTCACTACGTTTACGCGAGTTGTCGATGAGGCGCCCGATTTTGCCGAAGGTTGGAACAAGCGTGCAACCGCTCATTATTTGAAGAAGAACTACACCGAATCCGTCTACGACATTCGGCGGACCCTGCTCCTGGAGCCGCGCCATTTTGGTGCCCTGTCCGGCATGGGTCTCATACTGGTTGCGTTGGGCGACGAGGCAGGCGCCGCCAATGCCTTCCGGCAGGTGCTGACTATCCATCCCAACGCACAGAGCGCCCGGCGCAATTTGGAGCTGATCGAGCGGCGCATTCGCGACCGGACGCTTTGACACTGCGTTCCGCTGCCATGCGTCATGCTCGGCGCCGCCCAAACCTGGAAATTGTCAAAGGGCGGCTTTGGGAGGCCTTCGAGGCCGACGTTCAGCCCGTCCTGCTCATTGATGAGATCGACAAGGCGGACATCGAGTTTCCAAACGATCTCTTGT
Organism: Candidatus Competibacterales bacterium; assembly: GCA_041587415.1. Taxonomy (GTDB): domain Bacteria; phylum Pseudomonadota; class Gammaproteobacteria; order Competibacterales; family JAHEDQ01; genus JBFGYN01. The sequence goes on from JBFGYN010000235.1 coordinate 4,694, forward strand.
TGGAGCTGGATCGCATGGAGTTTCATGTTTACGAGACCCGCGAAACGGTCTCTGCCAGGCACCGCCCAATCATCATCATCACCAGCAACAACGAAAAGGAGCTGCCCGATGCCTTCCTGCGTCGTTGCTTCTTTCATTACATCCGATTCCCAGACAGGCAGACAATGGTGGATATCGTCGGTGTTCACTTCCCCCACCTGAAGAAGGAACTGCTCGACGAAGCGCTGCGGTCGTTCTTTGAGCTTCGCGATGTCCCGGGACTCAAGAAGAAGCCTTCGACGTCCGAGCTGCTGGATTGGATCAAGCTGCTGGTCGCCGAAGACATTGCACCGGAAGCACTGCGTGAGGATGACCCGAAAAAAATCATTCCGAAGCTGCACGGAGCCCTGCTCAAGAACGAGCAGGATGTGCATCTTTTCGAACAGCTGGTCTTTATTGACCGCCGCAATGCTCGTTGATTTTTTTTCAAGTTGCGCGCCGCTGAGGTACCCGTTTCCCTGACGGAGTTTCTTAGCCTGCTCGAGGCGCTCCAATCCAGGGTCTTCGCCGGTAACGTCGATCGCTTTTACTACGTCTCGCGGGCGGCCCTGGTAAAGGACGAACGGCATTTTGACCGTTTCGACAAGGTGTTCGGGGCGCATTTCCGTGGCTCGGAGGAACGGTTCAATGCCGTTGTCGGCGAGATTCCAGTCGAGTGGCTCCGGCGTCAGGCCACGCTGGTATTGTCCGACGAGGAGAAAGCCCACGTCGAGGCGTTGGGGGGTTGGGAGGCATTGATGGACACGCTTCGCCGGCGGCTTAAGGAGCAGGGTGGGCGGCACCAGGGCGGAAGCACGTGGATCGGTACTGCTGGGACGTCACCGTTCGGCGCTAACGGATACGAAGCGGAAGGCGTACGCATCGGCCAGCAGGGTGGAGGTCAGGGGCGCGCGGCGAAGGTGTGGGACAAGCGGCAATATCGGAATCTGGACACCACCGTCGAGCTGGGTACCCGCAATATCAAGCTTGCGCTTCGGCGTCTGAGGCGTTTCGCGCGCGAGGGAGCGGCCGAGGAATTGGATATGGAAGACACCGTCCGCTCGACCGCCAACAACGCGGGCTACCTGGACATCAAGATGGTTCCGGAGCGGCATAATGCCGCAAGAGTCCTGCTGTGTCTCGACGTGGGGGGCTCAATGTATCCCCATGTGCGGGCCTGCGAGGAACTGTTTTCGGCGGCTCGTTCCGAATTCAAGCATTTGGAATACTTCTATTTTCATAATTTCCTCTACGAGTCCGTCTGGAAGGACAATCGCCGCCGACACACTCGGCGTGTGCCAACTCTGGAGGTTTTGCGCAAGTATGGGCCTGGGCACAAGGTCATCTTCGTGGGCGACGCGACCATGAGCCCCCATGAGATCACCCAGCCGGGTGGCAGCGTCGAGCACTACAACGAGGAGGCGGGGGCCGTGTGGTTTCGACGACTGACGGGTGTCTACCCGGCGCTCGTGTGGCTCAATCCAGAGCCCGCCAGCCGTTGGGAGCACACCGCGTCAATCCGAATCACCCGGCAATTACTAGGGGAACGCATGTTCCCGCTTACCCCGGACGGCATCCAAAACGCCATGTAGGAGCTGCAGTCCACCAGTCATTAGGATTTCTCTTGGGACATACTCCAAATCTTACGCGCGAGCCACAGGC
>JBFGYN010000236.1:0-6326 GCA_041587415.1 Candidatus Competibacterales bacterium
CAGGGCCGGGGTAGGCCTTTGGCGGCGGTACACTTTGTACGCCAGAACTGAGCCGCTAGACTGCACATAAACTCATACCGATCAACCACCTGCGAGCTAGCCGAAGGCTGCCCTGGTGAAATATCCGGGTTAGCCCAGATATTCTGTGGGAGTCGCAAGTGATCGCCCAGGCCGCAGGGCGAACCAGCGCCATTCTGCAGCGCAAAGCGTAGCCATCGCTACCGTTTGCGCTCGGTACAAGCCGGGCGCACGACGGCCGGCGAGGTCCGCGACACAACCAGAACGGCGGGTACCGTTCGTCTTCCGGCATCAAGCCTGAGCCAGAGAAGCCCGAACGTGGCACCAGGGCGCTCGAAACCGCCCTATGCCATTGCACCATATGACTTATTTCGAAATCCGGGAAAAACCTTTAGTGAGTCGCAGGCGGCGCTCTCCCGGTGACGGCACGATTGTGGCGGTTCCGAGCACACACTTTCCTTCAAACCGCAATGGCTACACTTTGCTGTCCAAGCGCGCACTCGCAACCGCCACAACCGCACTCTCAGCCGGGAGCCCGATGCGGGCGAGACGACATCGGCCGTTCTGGTGCGACCCCGGGCACTATCCGAATTAGCTTCGATGATAAGGGTGCCCGCGCAGAAGGGTCACGGCGCGGTAGCACTGCTCGGCTACGACGATTCTAACCAGGGGGTGCGGGAGGGTCATGCGGGACAGGGACCAGACGCGCTCGGCAGATTGCACGCACAGCGGCGCAAGGCCATCCGGCCCACCGACTAGCAGCGCCACATCGCGCCCCCCGGCGAGCCAATTCGCCAACCACGTTGCCAGTGCCTGGGTATCGGGTTGTTCCCCACGCTCGTCGAGGGCCACGATGCGCGCATCCCGCGCCGCAGAAAGTAGCCGCTCTGCCTCACGCACCTTCAGTCGTTCCTTGTCGGGCCGCTTCCCGCGGCCGGGGAGCGCAAGTTCCACCAATTCCAGCGGGCATTCCCGGGGCATGCGTCCGGCGTAGTCCTCAAAGCCGGCCTGAACCCAGCCGGGCATTCTGGTTCCCACGGCGATCAGGCGCAGGCGCATGGCACGGAATCAGCGCGTCGCTTTTTTTTCGCGATCGGCCGACAAGTCCAGCGACCAAAGCTTCTCCAAATTGTAAAAGTCCCGGGTCGTCGGCTGCATCACGTGCGCGACCACGTCGCCGAGATCGATGAGTACCCACTCGGCACTCGCGGCGCCTTCCACACCAATAGGCCGCACGCCAACCGCCTTTGCACGCTCGATTACGCGGTCTGCCAGCGATTTCACATGACGGTTCGAACTGCCGGTCGCGATCACCATGAAATCGGTAAAGCTGGCGATGCCTCGGACATCCAGCGGCGAAATGTCGATCGCCTTCAGATCGTCCAGCGCGTCGACGACCACATCTTTCAGCTCTTCAGCCTGCATTGGGTTCCTGCCCGGTTCGGGTTGCGATCTGCTCGCCGAGGTCGGGCTCTCGGCGGTAGAGGGCGTTGCGTTCGATGTAGCGCCAGACGTCCTCTGGCATGAGGTAACGACCCGACCCCCCGGACGCGATGTTGCGACGCAGTTCCGTCGCCGAAATTTCCAGTTGCGTGACATCCATGAAATGAACGAGGCCGGCCGGGTGCCGACTGAGCTCGGATGCGTCTGCCACTTGGCGTTCCCTCAGCAAGGCTTGGAGCCCGCTGGGCATCATCGTTACCGCGCCGGGACGCCGCGTGACCGCAATATGCGCAAGTTGGAAGAGCTCGCTCCATCGATGCCAGTGCGGCAGTCCGAGAAAGGCATCCATGCCCATGATCAGGGACACCGGCCGTGTCCCAAGATCCTCACGCACTGAGCGCAGTGTATCGACGGTGTAGGACAGACCGTCACGCCGAAGTTCGCGTTCGTCGACACAAAAACCGGGCTGGTCGCGAATCGCCAGCCGGAGCATTTCCAGTCGCTGGTCAGCACCGACTTCCGGCACCACGCGGTGCGGCGGCAGCCGATTCGGGACGAAGCGGACCTGCGCGAGACCAAGTGTCTGCATGGCCTCGAGTGCCGGGCGTAAATGACCGACGTGAACCGGATCGAAGGTCCCGCCAAGAATCCCGACACCGTCAGACAATTCGCCCTCTCAACTCCGCACGTGACCGTCGCCGAATACTATGAACTTGAGCGTCGTCAGCCCTTCGACGCCCACGGGTCCGCGCGCATGCAGCTTGTCCGTGCTGATACCAATCTCCGCACCGAGACCGTACTCGAAGCCATCGGCAAAGCGCGTGGAGGCGTTGACCATGACCGAGGCCGCATCGACTTCACGCAGGAAACGTCGCGCTCGGCCAAGATCGCGCGTGATGATCGCCTCGGTGTGCCCCGACCCGTATCGCTCGATGTGATCAATGGCGTCATCGATTCCATCGACCACTCGCACGGCGAGAATTGGCGCCAGATACTCCGCCGCCCAGTCCGACTCTGTCGCGGGCGCCGCACCCGGCAGTATCGCGCGAGTGCGCTCGCAGCCACGTAGCTCGACTCCGGCTGCGGCAAAACGCTCACCCAGGGGCGGCAGCACGCGGTCGGACACGGCAGCCGAAACAAGCAGGGTCTCCATCGTGTTGCATGTGCCATAGCGCTGTGTTTTCGCGTTGTATGCGACCTCGACTGCCATGTTCTCGTCGGCAAAGTCGTCGACGTAGGTGTGGCATACGCCGTCCAGGTGCTTGATCACCGGAACACGGGCCTCGCGGCTGATGCGCTCGATCAGGCCTCGCCCTCCCCTGGGGACAATGACATCGACGAACCGGGGCATGGCAATGAGCTCGCCGACGGCGGCCCTGTCGGTGGTATCGATAAGCTGGACGCAATCGCCTGGCAGATCGGTGTCGGCCAATCCCATCTGGATGCACTCCGAGATTGCGCGGTTGGAGTGAATCGCTTCCGAGCCCCCGCGAAGGATGCTGGCGTTACCGGACTTGATGCACAGCGCTGCCGCATCGGCGGTGACGTTCGGACGCGACTCGTAGATGATGCCGATTACGCCCAGGGGCACCCTCATGCGTCCAACCTGAATTCCGGACGGCCGATAATTCAGATCCGATATTGCGCCAATGGGGTCCGGCTGCGCCGCGACCTGGCGGACGCCATCGGCCATCGCCTGGATCCGTTGATCGTTCAACTCGAGCCGATCCAGCAGTGCCGCGTCGAGACCAGCAATTCGGCCGGCGTCGAGATCCCGGCGATTTGCCTCGAGCAAATCTTCCCGCCTGGCTTCGATGGAGAGCGCCATCGACAGCAACGCCGCGTTCTTGATGCCGGTCGGTGCCATGGCGATGACGCGGGAAGCGCCCCTGGCACGTGCACCCACCTCGCACACGTACCGCGCAACCGAACCATCAATGTCTTGTGCTTTGGCGCTCATCTTGCCGACCCTGTTGTTATGCCGCGCAGCGGTTCACACCCCGCCAGACTGAGACTCAATTGTAACAACTCCTGCCAGGGAGAACCGGAATCCTGGCCCTTGATGACGCGGTCGGCCCGAGCACACTCGCTGAGCAGGCGCGACAGTGCTGGTCGGTCGAATCGATCGATTGCCCTCACCAGCAGATCCTGCCGACGCTTCGGCTGCGCGAACTGCCGCAGCGCATCGCTCCGCGACGCCCCCGCATCCATGGCAATGCGCATCCCGTAGAGTGCGCGGACGTCCCGGGCCAGGGCCCAGTTGACCAATGTCGGATCGATTCCTTCCTCGCGCAGGCACTCCAGAATCCGTACCACCCGCCCTGGATCGACGGTCAATCCGGCGGCGGTGAGATCATAAACGTCGTAGCGTGCACTGTCCGACACTGCGGCACGGACAGCGTCACCGTTCACCGGCCCGGCTCCATTCAAAACGCGAAGCTTCTCGACCTCCTGGTGCGCTGCGAGCAGATTGCCCTCGACCCGCTCAGCCAGCAGCTCGACTGCGTCGCGACTTGGCTCGAGCCCGACGTGCCGCATGCGAATTTGCAACCAGGTCGGCAGTTGCCTTCGATCGACCGGCCAAACCTGCAACCACCCTCCAACGGCTGCCAGCTTGCGCATCCAGGCGCTCTGCTCCACCTTCTTGTCGATTTGCCCACATAGAACCAGCAGCACCGAATCCGGAGCCGGATTATCGGCGTAGCGAGTGAGTGCCGCCGCACCGTGCGTGCCGGGCTTACGTTCACCCAAGTGCAGTTCGATCAGTCGGCGGCTGCAGAACAGCGACAGGCTTGCGGCCGCATCGTCCAGGGTGGACCAATCGAATCTCGGATCCACCACCAGCCGCTCGCGCTCGTCATACCCCTGTTCACGGGCGGCCCGGCGCACGGCGTCCGCAGCTTCCTGTAGCAGCAGCGGCTCCGGACCGGAGAGAACATAGATGGGCAGCAGCGGCCGAGACAGATGAGCGCGCAGATCTTCGAATCGCAATCGCATGGATCCGGCTAACCTGCCATCTCTGCACGGATTCGCTCAACGATTCCCTGAGCGGCATCCTGAACCAGATCTTGCTCTACCAGCCTTTCACCCTCAGCCCGCTGTAGGGCCTCCTGTTCCGCGTATGAGAAACTGCCTGAGCGGAGGATCTCTGTTCGCTCCAGCTGAAACGGCGTGGCGCCCCCCCGCGCTGAGAACGAAACGCGGTAGATGAGCTCGAACTCCCGGGCTCCGCCCGAGCCGCCAATCGCCCGGACCTCGCGGCGGCGATGCTGGTCGTGTATCGTGATAATGGCGCTCGCATCTGTCGGCTCATCCACGGGTGTGGCTCCGTTCACCTGCAGCAGGGCGCGCAACTCGCGACCCAGTGCGTCGTTCTCGCCGACGCCTTCGATGTAGGGGCGCTCCAATGCCGGCGGAATCGACGTCACGCCCCGTAGATGGAAGCCGCATCCGGCCACGGCGAGCACAATCAGCAGGCCAAACCCGCTGGCCAGCCGACCAACCTTAGTCCTTTGACTCACCATCTCAGCAGACCACATTGACGAGCTTGCCCTCGACAACGATGATTTTGCGTACTGGCTTCTCGCCAATGAACTTCCGTACATTGGCGTCGGACAACGCCAGTTCTTCCACCCGACCTTTGTCCGCATCCGCCGGAACCGCCAGCCTTGCGCGCAGCTTGCCGTTGACCTGCACCACGAGCAATATCTCGTCCTTCACGAGAGCGGACGGGTCGACCTTCGGCCAGGGAGCATCGACCACTGGTGTCTCGTGCCCCAATGCGAACCAGAGACTGTGGGCGATATGAGGTACGATCGGTGCCAGCAGAAGGACAATGCTACTGATCGCTTCGCGGGCCACCGCCCTGCCGATTTCCGAGCGATCTTCGAATCGTCCGAGCGCATTGAGAAGCTCCATGACGGCTGCTATCGCCGTGTTGAACGTCTGTCGACGGTCAATGTCATCCGTGACCTTGGCAATGGTCTCGTGAATTTTGCGGCGCAAGTCCCGATGGTTCGAGTCCAGAGCCGACAGGTCCACGGGCGGAGCAGCGCCCTCGTTCACGTGCCGTGCAGCCGTGTTCCAAAGCCGACTGAGGAAGCGTTCTGCTCCCGCCACGGCTGAATCGTTCCATACCAGAGCCTGGTCGGGCGGTGCTGTAAACATGGTATACAGACGAACCGTGTCGGCGCCAAAGTCGTCGATCAGTGATTGCGGATCGACGCCATTGTTCTTCGATTTTGACATCTTCTCGACAGGACCGACGCCCACCGGCAGACCGTCTTTCCGGTGAGCGGCACCGACTATTTTTCCGTCGGCGTCGTATTGCACGATGACGTCCTTGGGCGGGATCCACTGCCTGTGTCCATCGTGCTCACGGAAAAATGTCTGGGCGTTGACCATGCCCTGGGTCAGCAGGTTCGCAAAGGGTTCGTCGCAATCGACCAACCCCTCGTCACGCATCAACTTGTGGAAAAATCGCGCGTATAGCAGGTGCAGCACAGCGTGCTCTACGCCCCCAACATATTGATCCACGGGCAGCCAGTACCGGGCGCGCTCGTCGAGCATCGCCGCCTCGTTGTCCGGGCAGCAGAAGCGCGCATAGTACCAGGAGGATTCCACGAATGTATCGAAGGTATCGGTCTCGCGACGGGCTGGCCGTCCCGTTTTCGGATCGACCGCCTGCAGAAACTCGCGCAGATTCAAAAGGGGCGAACGAACGCCCTCGAACTCCACATTCTCTGGAAGCTCGACGGGAAGTTCGGGGGCCGGGACCAGGCCCCCGTCTTCGGTTTGCAGCATCGGGACGGGCGCGCCCCAATAACGCTGGCGCGACACGCCCCAGTCCCGCAATCGAAAATTTA
>JBFGYN010000237.1:0-6282 GCA_041587415.1 Candidatus Competibacterales bacterium
CATCTCGCGCGAGCGCACGGCAAGTCGGTGGCTCGCGCATCGACTCTGCACGACCAAACAAGCCGCGCTGGTCGGCCCTCCGCGAAATTCCCGGATCCCGAGGCAACGTCAAGGGTAGTTCGAACCTCATCTGGCTAACCGTGCCCGATCGCCAATTCACGTACGGCCTGCGCTTTGGCGCTTCGCCGCTTGCTGAAATGCAGCATTGAGCAAGAATCCGCTCAAATTTAGAACGTTCGATTGTCGGAGCGCGCCGGCTCGTGAATCGGGGTTCGACGCGACCTCAGTCGGGCAGCAAAACAAAATCGATTCGATTGTTGAGCCGAGCAATGTCGTTCCATTCTCCGGCAGTACCCACTTCGCTTTCCGGCGGATAGGGGTAGACCGGCTCAGCTTCTGCCCGTCCATCAACTTCGATGCGTATTCCTTCGACCTGCCCAGCATTCACTCGTCGTACGAACCTCCGAAACGCCTCCGACTGAAGACCCGCCAATTCCCCGGACAATTTGTCGGACAAACCGATCGTGTTGCAGGAACTCAAGGGCCAGTCACCGGACGGCAGTTCGTAACCATCCACCTCGTTTCCGATCACACAGTGCCTGCCGAGACTCGATTCGACTCGCACGAATCCACGAAAATCAAGCGCAACGAGACGAGCCAGCAGTTCTCGCATTTGCTCGGCCCGCTTGTCATTGAACACCAGTTCCCCGAATTCGAAGGCTCCTCGCTCGCTCAGAGCCCAAGCCACGCTGTCCATGAGTTTTCCGCTGCGCTCGTGCGCAGCCAGTCGTTCACTTCGCTCCACGAAGTAGAGCCCGATCGCTGCGCTAGCAACGAGCAGGGCAGCCAAACCCAAACCAAGGACGCCAGGCGCGATTGATCGAACAAGCCGTCCGAATCGACCGGCGGGGTGGCTGGCATCCGCTTGCCTGCGTGAGCCGTCGGCAACGACACCATCCACGCCATTAACCCGATTGCTCTCCAGTTTCTGGCCGAACTGAGAGAGTTCCTGTCGGAGCTGAGAAACCGAATGACGGAGATGCTGCAAGTGTTCGTCCAAAAGACGCTTTTCATGGTGCTGACTGGCGCTGTTGTTGATGTAGGCCGCCGTGCTGCGTGCAATCTGCTCCACCACTTCGAGCGGCAGGCGAGCGGTCGTGTCCGTCACGGCGCCGAGAATTTCACCGGAATCCCGCTCGTCCGGTTTTTCGGGGGCGGGTTCTTGTGGTGTCGTCCGTTTTTCAGAGGCGAAACCTAGTCCGTGGAGCACCTCGAACAGCTCGCCGGGTCGCAGTTGTTTCGAGAGAATTCCAATCGCGCCGAGGGCACGAGCCTGGCCGACGTGGAGCTTGCCTTCCTTCGCGGTATACATGACCACCGGGATCGTGGCGGTCTCCGGATTGGCCTTGATTGCCCGCAGCGCCTCGATCCCGTCCATTCCAGGCATCATGTGATCCATGAACACCAGGTCCGGATGTCGTGTTCCCAGAGCGGATAGTGCCTCCTCCGCGGAGTTCGCCGTCTCGACCCGAAGTCCGTGGCGCTCGAGCATCCGCCCAAGAATGCGCCGAGCCGTCGCCGAATCGTCAACGACGAGAGCGGTTTTCTGCCCCATTCCATTCCCCAAGTTGGCCCATGATGTCCCCTTCCCACCCGCATTCCCCCGGAATTCGGGACGGGTGGCGCGAGTAAATGTCGGAGGCGCAATGCACGAATCAGGCCCTGCTGATACCATCCGTAACAGCATATTGCCGGCACCGGCCCGGAATTCTCACAGGGCTCAAGTAGGATTTTCGAGTCGGCGTCGCAGGCGAACCCAAAATGGAAGAGACTTACTCGGCGGGCCTCGAACTGGTCGACATCGGGGCAAACCTAACGAATCGGTGCTTCGAACCCGATCGCGAACAAATACTCCAGCGTGCGCGGGAGGCGGGGGTCTCGAGAATCATCGTCACGGGCACCAGTGTCAACGAGAGTGAGGCTGCGTCAGACTTGGCCCGAAACCATCCGCGATGTTTGAGCTCGACAGCCGGGGTGCACCCACACGATGCGAGTGGCTGGAATGAGACGACAGCCCATCGAGTGCGCTCCCTAGCAACGCGTCCCGAGGTGGTCGCAGTTGGCGAGACGGGTCTGGATTTCAATCGCAATTACTCGCCGCCAGCTGCCCAGGAAGCAGCGTTTCGCGCACAGCTTACGATCGCTGCTGAACTCCACATGCCTGTATTTGTGCACGAGCGCGACGCCCACAGTCGTCTCGTACAGATCCTGGCGCCGTTTCTTCCATCCTTGCCCGGCGCCGTCATACATTGCTTCACCGGCGACGAACGGGAACTCGACCGCTATCTCGAGCTCGGCCTATTCGTGGGCATTACGGGCTGGATCTGCGACGAACGGCGTGGCCAACATCTGAAACAATTGCTGAAGCGAATCCCCGATGACCGGCTCATGCTCGAGACAGACGCACCCTATCTGCTTCCGCGCGACCTGGTTCCCAAACCCAGGAGCCGTCGCAACGAGCCGGCCTACCTTCCACACGTGCTGCGCGCGGTTGCAATGTGCCGGGAACACCCTGTCGAGGCCGTAGCCAGAGCCACGACGGAAACGGCGCTGAAATTCTTTCAGATCGAGACACCCAGGGACGCCCGGCAGCGGGGGTGATGCTGCCGGGCGTCGTCTTGCATGGATCGATCGCCCGTTGAGACCTTCGGGCTAGTGAATCGGGTGATTTTCGTCGAAGTGAGCGAGCGTTCGGGTTAGGTGATCCACGCGATACTGGTCGTGATGATGGCGCGCAATCGCCAGTTCCTCCTCGATAAACCGACGGATTTGCGACGTGCCTTCGTTCGTTCGAACGAGGTTTTGACCCAATTCGCACGCCACCATCTCCGGGACGTGCTCATGCTCAGCAATGGCGGCCACTGCATCTTCTTCGAGATCACCAAACCGCACACAATCTTCAAATGTCAACATCGCCTCTCTCCATGACATCGTCTGGTGCCGACCTCGACTCCCCAAATTCGCTGGTCGTACATTTGCCCAGACTCAGGCTTCCGCAGATCAATCGTCTGTGATTTATTCGGTGATTAGTTTTTCGCGGACCGAGAAGCGTACGCCTGAATTGTTTCAATTGTGTGTCAGCTTTGCAGCGGATTGGCGATGCCCGGACGCCATGGCAACATGGCCTACTGCCAACGCATGATCGGAGTCCAAATGGGTCGTTGCACAATTGAGCAGGTCCTGAGCGGCAAGATAGATCTCGGGAAAACGGTGGCCGTACAGGGTTGGGTGCGAACCCGGAGAGACTCCAAAGCGGGGATGTCTTTCATCGAGCTCAGCGACGGCTCGTGTCAGGGGACGATTCAGGTGGTCGCACCTGCACACCTGGGCAATTACGCAAGCGACATCCTGCGGCTCACCACCGGCTGCGCCGTTCGTGCAGACGGAACGCTCGTTGCCTCGCAAGGCCGCGGTCAAGCGGTGGAGTTGACCGCCGAGCACATCGATGTAGTGGGATGGATCGACGATCCGGATTCCTACCCCGTTCCTGCGAAACGCCATACATTCGAGTATCTTCGTGAAGTCGCGCATCTAAGACCGCGCACCAATTCTTTCGCCGCACTGACCCGCGTTCGCCATACGCTCGCCCAATGCGTCCACCGCTTCATGGGGGACCGCGGCTTTTACTGGGTCAATACGCCGATTATCACTGGCAACGACTGCGAGGGCGCCGGCGAACTTTTCCGTGTATCGACTCTTGACCTCGCCAACCCACCTCGGACGGAGGATGGTCAAATAGACTTTGACAGGGACTTCTTCGGGCGCGAGGCGTTTTTGACCGTGTCAGGTCAGCTGAACGTCGAGGCCTACTGCCTGGCGCTCTCAAAGGTCTATACGTTCGGACCTACATTCCGCGCCGAGAATTCGAACACGAGCCGCCATCTGGCTGAGTTTTGGATGGTTGAACCGGAACTCGCCTTCGCCGATTTGCACGACATCTCGCAGCTTGCCGAAGACTTGCTCAAGTATTTGTTCCAGGAAATATTGCGAGAACGTCACCAGGAAATGGCATTTTTTGACCGGCACGTCGCGCGGGGAACTATCGAGCGCCTGGAAAAGGTTGTTGGCAGCGCCTTCGAGCGTATGGACTACGATGAGGCCATACACATTCTCGAGTCTTCAAACAAGGCGTTCGAATTCCCGGTGCGCTGGGGGCTCGATCTCCAATCCGAACACGAACGCTTTCTCACCGAGGAGCACGTCGGGCGGCCGGTGATCGTGGCCAACTACCCAAAGGAGATCAAGGCCTTCTACATGCGGCTCAACGACGACGGAAAGACCGTCGCCGCATTCGACGTCTTGGCGCCGGGCATCGGTGAAATCGTTGGAGGAAGTCAGCGGGAAGAGCGTTTACCAGTCCTGGATGCCCGCATGGACGACATGGGTATCGCAACAGCCGATCTTCAATGGTATCGCGACCTCCGACGCTACGGCACGGTACCCCACGCGGGCTTTGGGTTGGGATTCGAACGAACTTTGGGTTATGTAACCGGCATGGCCAATGTCCGGGATCTCATCCCCTTTCCGCGCACGCCACGAAATGCTCGGTTCTAGCCCGCATCGCTCACCAGGCTCCCCGATGAGAGTGCGGTTGTGGTGAGCGATGCGGGCTAGTGGCCCGTCGCAATGCCTTTTTGCGGTACATCAAGGCCATATTTCGAGATCTTTCGATCCAGGGCCGGGCGCGAGATACCGAGAATCTCACAGGTGCGTCCTTTGTGTCCCCCTGAATATCGCAGCACGAGCTGAATGTGCCGCGCTTCCACCTCGTCCAGAGTGAATGGCCGCCCATCGGCATGGGTAAGCGCCATTGGGCCGCCACTTCTCGGACAGACCTGCGCCGATCCTAGCCCAAGCAAATCCGGCGTAATAACGTTTCCACGGGCCCGAATCATCGCCTGAGTCAGGACATTCTCCATTTCTCGGACATTGCCGGGCCAGTGGTAGCTCGTCAGAAGCGACATGGCCGCCTCCGTCACTTGCAGAATGGGGCGATGAAGCGTTCGTGAGAGCCGCTCGAGCAGGCCGCTGACCAAGAGCGGCACGTCCTCGCGCCGTTCTCTCAGGGGCGGCATGCCGATATGAATAACGTTCAATCGGTACAGCAGATCCTCGCGAAACCGCCCTTCAGCGACCTCCTGGGACAGAGTACGGTTGGTTGCCGCAACGACTCGGGCGCCAGTACCGAACTGCTGACTGCCACCGACACGTTCAAAAACGCCCTCCTGCAGTACCCGAAGCAACTTGGCCTGTAACGATGGGGCCAATTCCCCGACTTCATCCAGGAAGAGCGTACCCTCGGTGGCCAACTCGAACTTGCCGATCTTGCGAGCGATTGCACCGGTGAAGGCGCCCTTCTCGTGGCCAAATAGGTCGCTTTCCAGCAGCGTATCGACGATTGCAGCGCAATTGACACCCAGGAATGGCCCCTTCCTACCACTGTGACTGTGAATCGCCCGTGCCACGAGTTCCTTACCAGTGCCACTTTCACCGGTGATCAGCACCCGCGCGTCACTCGTCGCAACCAAGGCAATCTCTTTGCTCACCTCCAGCATGGCCCGACTCTGACCAATCATGTCCCCGAGCGTCGCTGGCCTCTGCCGATCGCGATCGAGGCCAGCGACCATTCGCGCCAGCCTGCGCTGCTCGAATGCACGCGCGATGCTGTGGCTCAGTTCCTCCATCTGCACGGGCTTGTGGACGAAGTCCAGGGCACCCGCCTGGATGGCCTTGATCGCAAGTTCCAGATCACGCATTCCGGTGATCATGATTACCGCTAGGTCCGGCTCGATCTGCAACATTCGACCGAGCAACTCCGTGCCGTTGCCGTCGGGCAAATACTGATCGACCAGCGCAACGTCGGGCGGCCGGGACGCGACCGATGTCAATGCCTGATCAACGCTTGTTGCGCTGCTCACGCTGTAGCCCATTTCCTCGAATTCGACGCCCAGCATTGCGTTCAGTGCGGCGTCATCTTCAACGATCAGCAATCGGCCGTTCATCCAGTCAACCTCCTGCCTATGCAGTACGCGTGCGGCCTCCGCCTTGGATGCGGTGCGCCTGCACGTTTCGTTACAGCGTCAGGTCGTGCTCGCAACGGAGCGTTCAGGGTGGGCCGGATCGTTCGAGATGGAAGCACGGAAGCGCAAAATTGCGGCTTGTGGCGGCCTATCGGATACCTGCCGCTACGCTTTTCGGTCCAGGTGCGGGCTCCGAACCGCC
>JBFGYN010000238.1:0-6262 GCA_041587415.1 Candidatus Competibacterales bacterium
AGGCGCGATGATTCACTGGATCACCGCCCTTCGCCTCGCCCAGAGCGGCGCCAGGACGGCTGCGATTTCCGCCAGCATCCGGGGTCCCTGATGAAGTATCCGGGCTAAACGAAGCGATCTACAATCATTCTTAAATTTGTAATCTATTGCATTAGAAAATAAACAATAAATAATCAGTGTTCTGATTGACCAAAGAACGAACGGCAGGCGCTTACGACCCGGTGAATATCCGCGGCGACGACATCCATGTGGGTGACCAATCGGACCGGATTGCCCGGACGAATCAGAATGCCTTGGAATTTCAGGTACTCGGCGAGCGCGGCGGAACGGTCTCGCGACAGATGAGCGAACACCATGTTCGTTGCCACGCACGAGCGGTCGACTTCCATCCCCTCGATCGAGGACAATCCCTCGCACAGCATTTCGGCGTTGGCGTGATCTTCGCCTAGGCGATCTACGTGATGCGCCAGGGCATAGATGCCGGCGGCAGCCACCATCCCGACTTGACGCATCCCTCCACCCAGTACCTTGCGCCACCGCCGTGCCCGGTCAACGAGATCCTTTCGCCCCACGAGCAGCGAACCGAGCGGCGCACCGAGACCCTTCGAGAGACACACCGACACGGTGTCGAAATTACGCGAGATCGCACTAGGCTCTACGCTCAAAAAAACAGCGGCGTTGAACAGCCGTGCACCATCCAGGTGGAGTCCGAGATGACGCTCTCGGACGAAACGGCCAGCCTGGGAGAGATATTTCAGGGGCAGCACCCTCCCGTTCTGCGTATTCTCGAGGCACAGGAGTGTCGTGCGGGCGAAGTGGGGATCCCGCGGCTTGATGAAGGTTTCGACCTTCTCGAGGTCGAGCGTGCCGTCCGGCTCGTATTCCAGTGGTTGCGGCTGAATGCTCCCTAGGACTGCTGCTCCACCGCCCTCGTACTTGTAGGTATGCCCTTGCTGCCCAACGATGTATTCGTCTCCCCGTTCGCAATGCGCCAGCAGGCCAATCAGATTGCTTTGAGTTCCGCTGGGGGCGAAGACGGCCGCCTCTTTGCCAAGAAGCTCGGAAATTATGCGCTCGAGGCGATTGACGGTTGGATCTTCTCCGTAGACGTCGTCCCCGACCTCGGCAGCCGCCATGGCCGCACGCATTCCAGCACTGGGGCGCGTCACGGTGTCCGAGCGAAGGTCGACTACTTCCGAAGCCATGGCGCGCTACCCCGATTTCGTCCGGAATTCGGGGGAGCGACACCTGCCAACGGGTGAAACGCCGATGACTGTCAGGTAGGCCGGATGCCTCGCAAGCGTTCGTTTCGACGACGGAGCAACTCCAGCGACGCAAGAAGCGCGATGGACACGACAACCAGAAGTGTCGCCACGGCGAGAATGGTGGGGCTGATCTGCTCACGAATACCGGAAAACATCTGCCACGGGATAGTGCGTTGCTCGTAGCTGCCGACGAACAAGACCACGACGACCTCGTCGAAGGATGTGATGAATGCGAACAATGCTCCGGAAATCACACCGGGGAGAATCAGTGGCATCGTCACTTTGAAAAAGGTGGTCGGACCATCGGCGCCCAAGCTGGCCGCCGCCCGGGTGAGGCTCTGATCGAACCCCACGAGCGTCGCGGTAACGGTAATGACCACGAACGGGGTACCCAGGGCAGCGTGGGCAAGAATGACGCCCAGATGTGTCGCCGCCAGACCGACCTGCGTGTAGAAGAAGTACATGCCTGCCGCGGAGATGATGAGCGGAACGATCATGGGCGAAATTAGTATGCCCATGACCAGCGAACGATAGGGCATGACGGAACGACTCAGGCCCAGCGCCGCGACGGTTCCCAAAGAGGTGGAGATGATCGTGGCGAAGAAAGCGATGATGAAGCTATTTTTGACTGCACCCTGCCAGTTTTGGTTTGTAAAGAAATCCTGATACCACTTCACCGAGTAGCCTGCCGGATCGAACGACAACATCTCGGGCGTGAAGGTAAAGTACGGGACGGCGTTGAAAGACAACGGAATGATGATCACGATCGGCGCAATCAAGAAGAACAGGATCAGGGCGCAGATCACACGGAAAGTGTAATACCAGGTCCGCTCGAGCGGACCGGCGTATGCAGGAACAGCCATCGTGTCAACCCAGTTTCATGTTGTCGATACCAACGATCCGGTCGTAGAGGAAATACAGCGCCATCACCAGACCCAACAAGATGGCACCCAGGGCGGCCGCAAGCCCCCAATTCAAGGACACGGACATATGCCGTGCGATCTCGTTGCTGATGAGCGTTCCCGACGTACCACCCACCAGCGCCGGAGTAATGTAGTAGCCGATCGCAAGAATGAACACGAGAATGGACCCTGCCCCGACACCGGCGACGGTATTCGGCATGTAAACCCGGACGAAGGCCGTCACGGGGTTGGCGCCCAGTGACAATGCCGCCCGCATGTAGCTGGGTGGAATGGTTTTCATGACGCTGTAGAGCGGCAGGATCATGAATGGCAGCAATATATGGGTCATGGCGATGATGGTGCCGGTCCGATTGTGAATCATCGCCAATCGATCGTTGTCGGCCACCAGACCGACCCAAACCAATACATCGTTGATCACACCCTCTTGTTGCAGGAGTGCAATCCAGGATGTGGTGCGAACCAGCAATGACGTCCAGAATGGCAGCAGCACGAGGATGATGAGCAGGTTCGAAGTGCGGGCGGGCAGAACGGACAGCAGATAGGCCACCGGGTAGGCCAACACCAGGCACAGAATCGTGATCAAGCCGCTTACCCAAAGGGTTCGCCAAAATAGCTTCAAATAGATGCTTTCCCGATCCGGCTTTTTGACGATGTCGCCCACGTCGTTGAAGGTCAGGTCCAGCGCCGCGACGTAGTACGACATGGTGTAATCACCGCTTTCGCGCTTGATCACCCGCCAGATTTGGGGATCGTTCCAATCCTTGTCGGCCTTGATGAATGCTTCCCGGTACGGTGGCTCAAAGCGCCGCACTTTGCGCGCAGTGGAACGAAACAAGCTGGACATCCCGCTCATCTCGTAATTGAGGCGCAGGCCCACCTTGTTGATCGTGCGCGCCTCGTATCCCGCGCGCATGTCCTCGGCCAGGGCGGCGAACACATCCTCGCTGGGCGCCTCGTGGCTGTGCTCGTCCCAATCTCGCAACGCTTCCACCGTGCGCGGGAGAATTTCCTGGATTAGTGAATTCTCGACACTGCGCGTGAGCATGTCGCCGATCGGAATGAAAAAGGTGAACAGAATGAAAAAGAACAGCGGTGCCACCAGCAGCAGTGTTCGCAGCTTTTTCCGCCGAAGCGCCCTGGCCAGACTCACCTTCAGAGGTGTGCCATCGGCCGTGACCATCCCCTCCGCTCGGACGTCTGCTGAGACTGTTGCCATGGATAATTCTCCTCGATTCGGTTTCGGGCGACGCTAAAACATCGCCCGAAACCGCAGGCCCACTACTGAAGCAACCAGGCCTGGAAGCGCTTGGTCAGATCATCCTGGTGATCGGCCCACCACTCGTAGTTGTAGAGCAGCGTATTCTTGGCATTCTCTGGGTCGGTCGGCATGTGCGGCCCCATCTCGATGCCCAGGGTCGCATGCTTGCCTACCAGCGGTGCAGACGACTTGCGGGCCGGGCCGTACGAAATGTACTTTGCCTGATCGGCCAGGCGCTGCGTGTCGGTAGCCCACTTCAGGTATTTGAACACCTCTTCCTGATGGGGGCCGCCCGTCGGGACGATCCATCCGTCCAGGTCGAAGACTTGCCAATCCCACATCATGGCGATCGGCTGTTTGTCCTCTTCGATGACCTTGAACAGTCGGCCATTGTACGTGGAGCCCATGACAACCTCGCCGTCTGCCAGCAACTGCGGGGTCTGCGCGCCCTTCTCCCACCACACCACCTGATCCTTGATCGTGCCGAGTTTGGCGAGCGCCCGTTCGACACCCTCGTCGGTATCGAGTACGTCATACACTTCCTCGGCCGGTACGCCGTCGGCTAGCAGTGCCCACTCCAGGTTGTTGATTGGCCGTTTCTCCAAAGAGCGCTTGCCCGGAATCTTTTCCAGGTCGAACACATCGGCAATCGACGTGGGCGGCTCCTTCACCAGGTCGGTGCGATAACCGAAGGTGGTGGAATACACGATCTGGGGAATGAAGCACTCGGAAACCAACAGGTCGCCGAAGTCCTCGGAAGCGGGTGTGCCGTCGGGCGCGGGGGCAAGAACCTGGTCCGCTTCAATCGGGATGGCGAGCCCCTCGTCGCACAAGCGAATGGCGTCGGCGGCGACCACATCCACGAGCGCCCAGGTGACGTTGCCTGCCTCGTCCATCGCTCGGAGCTTCGCGACAGCCTCGTTCGACGAGTCGTCATTGATGATTTGTATGTCGGGATTTTCTTTCATGTACGGGTCGTGGTAGGCATTCTGCTGGCTCGCGGAATAGGCGCCACCCCAAGAGACCACAACCAATTCCGTTGCCGCTGCGGCCGTTCCCGCACTGGCCACGCCAAGTGCCACAGCGACACCTAGCCCCATCTTTGTTAGGTTTAGCATTTACAACTTCCTCCTGCATCCACTCTCTGAACTACGTTTGAGCTTTGGCGGCTTCCCTGCCGATCGTTCGACTCCGCGTCTTTCCCAGACCGCGCCTTTTTTCACACGACTCATGTGTTCGCGCATCTTGTTCACGCATTCGGCACCCTAGAGTGCGTCGAGTGCACGACAGTCTTCGGCCTGCCAACCAACCTGGACGACTTCGCCCCTCGCCAACCCAGTGTGGCCGCCTGCGTTCGGAATCTTGATGACGAAATCATCATGCCCGCAAATATTGACCCGGGTGCGAACATGATCGCCCAGATAGATGAGCTCAAGAACTTCCGCTTCGAAGGTGTTAGGACAGGTGCCGGGCTCAGGTCGAATGGCCACACGCTCGGGGCGAAGCGACAGGGTGGTTCGGGCCCCGTCACCTTCGACATTGACCTTGAGGGCCTCGATCACTTCGCCGCTGTCGACTCGCACGGTACAGGTTTGACCGTTGGTTTTTAGCACGCTGCCTGTCAATCGGTTGTTTTCCCCGATGAATTGGGCGACGAAGGCATTGTCAGGGAGTTCGTACAGCTCGGATGGCGGCGCGAGTTGCTGAATGACGCCGTCGTTGAATACGGCGATCCGGTTGGACATGGTCAGCGCTTCGCTCTGATCGTGGGTGACGTATACGACGGTTACGCCCAAGTTCTCGTGAATGTGCTTGATTTCATACTGCATCTGCTCGCGCAGCTGCTTGTCGAGCGCACCGAGAGGTTCGTCCATGAGCACAAGTTTCGGATCGAATACGAGCGCACGCGCCACGGCGACGCGCTGTTGTTGGCCGCCCGACAACTGAGCCGGCCTTCGGCCACCCAATGCGCCGAGCTGGACCATGTCCAGCGCACGCTGGACTCGCTCCTGGGTCTCGGTTTTGGACATCTTGCGCACCTGGAGGGGGAATGCCAGGTTCTCCGCAATCGACATGTGCGGAAACAACGCATAATTCTGGAACACCATACCGATGTTCCGCTTGTGGGGTGCGACGTCGTTGATCGGCTGACCGTCGAGGAAGATCTCGCCGTGTGTGGCCGTTTCGAACCCGGCGAGCATCATGAGACATGTCGTCTTGCCAGATCCCGAGGGACCCAGCATAGTCAGGAACTCACCTTCCTCGATGTCCAGATTGAGATTTTTGACGACTAGCGTTTCACCGTCATAACTTTTCTGGACTCCGTCGAATCGTACATATGCATCGGTCTGTTCGGCCATTCTCGCTTCAGTGGTGGCAGCAGTTAAAGGTGTTTCTCATTTCTAACGCTGTAGTGTGAGCCATTGAATCTCCGGGCGCAACGGGCAGCCGCCCGGCCAAGGACAGCGCATTGGTGGTTCGTCCGCCGACAGACTGTAGTGTTCGTCCTGCCCATCGGCGCTGGTGACGTGCGTGGACATGAACTTTCAGTCGTAGCAAACGGAAATCCCTTGCCATTTCCGAAAATTCGGCCGTTCTTCCAAGGCCGCGAGCGAATCGCCCAGCGAGGTTTCCGCCGGGCGGAAATCAGGACGCACCCGGATGGAGGAGCGCGCACTGGACTACCCCGGCCGGCGCCCTGCTCGAGCAACGTGTCGCAGCCTGACCAAATCATGTCGGCCCGGAATATTGCGCTGCAGCAATAGACCGTATTACAGTCGCTTCCACAGAGAATTACTACTGACTAAGGAGCTTTA
>JBFGYN010000239.1:0-6216 GCA_041587415.1 Candidatus Competibacterales bacterium
GACATCGAGCGTCAGGGCGGGCAGTGGTCCAGCGACGAGGAGGCTGCATTCAAACGCCCGATCATCGAGCAGTTCGAGAGCCAAGGGCACCCGCTGTACGCCTCGGCCCGCTTGTGGGACGACGGCATCGTGGATCCGCGAAAGACACGCGACGTCCTGGGGCTGTCTCTTGCGGCGTCGCTCAATGCTCCAGTATCGGACACGCGCTTCGGCGTGTTCCGGATGTAACAAGGGCGGTCATGTTCAGCAAAATTCTCATTGCGAACCGGGGCGAGATCGCCTGCCGGGTGATGACGACGGCCAAGCGGATGGGCATTCGCACTGTTGCCGTTTATTCGGATGCGGATCTGGGGGCGAAGCACGTGGCGATGGCCGACGAAGCCTACCGCTTGGGTCCGCCACCCGCGGCGGAGAGCTACCTACGGACCCACCGCATCATCGAAGCGTGCCGAGCGAGCGGTGCCGAAGCGGTGCATCCGGGTTACGGTTTCCTGTCCGAGAACCCCGATTTCGTCGAGGCGGTCGAGGACGCCGGGTTTGTGTTCATCGGGCCGCCCGCCTCGGCGATTCGCGCCATGGGGCTCAAAGACGCGGCCAAGAAACTGATGGTGGAGGCGGGCGTGCCCGTGGTGCCCGGATATCACGGTAACGAGCAGGACCCGGACCATCTCGCGGCCGAGGCGGAAAAGATTGGTTATCCAGTGCTCATCAAGGCACGGGCGGGTGGCGGTGGCAAGGGCATGCGTCGAGTGAATGCGCCCGGGGATTTCAAGGCTGCCCTGGAGGGCGCGCAGCGCGAAGGGCAGGCCAGCTTTGGCGATGCACGGGTTTTGATCGAGAAGTATCTGACCAAGCCGCGGCACATCGAGATTCAGGTATTCGGGGACAATCACGGTCACGCGGTGTATTTGTTCGAGCGCGATTGTTCCTTGCAGCGGCGTCACCAAAAGGTCATCGAAGAAGCCCCGGCGCCTGGGATGATGGAAGACATGCGCGCGAGCATGGGTGCGGCGGCCGTTCGTGCGGCGCAGGCAATCGACTATTCCGGTGCGGGCACGGTGGAGTTCATTGCCGACGTTACCGATGGATTACGCTCGGACCGCTTCTATTTCATGGAAATGAACACCCGGCTGCAAGTCGAACATCCGGTCACCGAATTCATCACCGGGCAGGACCTCGTGGAGTGGCAGCTCAGGGTAGCGAGTGGGGAGAATTTGCCGCTCTTGCAGAACGATTTGTGCATCGATGGCTGGGCCTTCGAGGCGCGCATCTATGCCGAGGACGCAGCGAAGGGATTTCTCCCGGCAACGGGCACCCTCTCCCACCTCTCCTTGCCGGAAGAGAGCGCGCGGGTGGACTCCGGTGTGCGCCAGGGAGACGAGATCACACCGCACTACGATCCGATGATCGCCAAAGTGATCGTCCACGGGCCCACACGCGGCGCGGCGCTGAATAGGCTGGCAGCCGCCCTTGCAGACAGCCACGTGGCTGGCTCGGTCACCAACATAGGCTTTCTTTCCCGCCTTTGCCGCAACGAGGAGTTTGCGAGGGGTGAGGTCGACACGGGCCTCATCGATCGCCATCTCGAGGCCTTGATCTGCGAGCCGGAACCACCGAGGGAGGCCGCGGCGCTGGCGGCGCTGGCCGCCCTGGGGATCACTCGGCCGCGGACCGAACCCGGCGCTTGGAGTTCGCTTGCCGGGTGGCGCCTATGGTCGGAGGCAAAGCAGTTCGCCCTGCTCGAGTGCGACGGCGAGCACGTCGAACTGGTGCTGGTTGCAAAAGGTCACGACGAGTACCAGGTCGACGATGCTCGAGGGTCGCTGACCCTCGCCGTGCTCGAACGATACGGCGACCGACTGCGGGTCAACGTCGGTGGCCGGGTGATCGGCGCGAAGGTGGTGGAGCACGGCCAGGCGGTCACAGTGTTCGTCGACGGCAATGCTTACCAGTTCGTGATGCCGGACCGGCTGGCAGAGGACGAAGAGGGCGACGCAGGAGGCGATCGCTTGATTGCGCCAATGCCGGGCTTGGTGAAAGTGATCGCCACGCGTGTCGGTTCGCACGTTGCGAAAGGCGAGGCATTACTCGTGATGGAGGCTATGAAGATGGAGCACACGCTGCGGTCGCCGCGTGACGGAGTCGTCGGCGAACTGCTGGTCGGCGTGGGCGAGCAGATTCAGGACGGTACCATCCTGTTGACGCTGGAGCCTGGGAATGGCTGAGTATGTGCGGTTATTCGAGATGGGTCCGCGGGACGGATTGCAAAACGAAAAGCGACTCATCCCAACCGCCGACAAAATCCGGTTGGTTGACGAACTCTCGGATTGTGGCTTCCAAAAGATCGAGGTTACGAGCTTCGTCAGCCCCAAATGGGTGCCCCAGATGGCGGACGCCGCGGATGTGATGGCCGGAATAGCGCGGAATCCGCATGTGCTGTACACGGCATTGACCCCGAACCTTGTCGGCTATGAACGCGCGCGGGAGTCCCGCGCGGACGAGGTCGCCATATTCGGCTCGGCGTCGGAGGGCTTTTCCCTGAAGAACATCAACTGCTCAATCGCGGAGAGCCTCCGGCGTTTCGCCCCCGTCGTCGATGCGGCCGCGAAGGATGGAATCCCAGTTCGCGGCTACGTGAGCTGCGTAACGGACTGTCCCTATGACGGCCCGACGCCCCCGGAGAACGTGGCGCGCGTAACGCGAACATTGCTCGAGATGGGTTGTTACGAGGTCAGCCTCGGGGACACCATTGGTGCCGGAACTCCGGAACGGGTGGCCGCGATGCTGGACGCTGTGCTCGAGGTGGCGTCCGCCGATAGGCTGGCCGGTCACTTTCACGACACCCAAGGCCGGGCGCTCGACAACATTCAGGTTAGTCTCGCGAAAGGGCTGCGGGTATTCGATGCGGCGATTGGCGGGCTCGGCGGTTGTCCGTATGCCCCGGGCGCCAGGGGAAACGTCGATACCCTGAAAGTCGCTGCCATGATGGAGGAACTCGGATACGAGACACGGTTAGACGGCAAACGACTCGCCGGAGTGGCAGCATTTGCGAAAACCCTGCGGGAGGACTGACGTGGGCTACGAAACCATTCGGCTCGATCGTGACACACGCGGGGTCGCGACACTCACGCTTGCGCGCCCCGATAAGCACAACGCGCTGTCGGCAACCATGATTTCCGAGCTGACAAAGGCCGCGGCCGACCTTGCACAGGACCGGGAAATACGGGTCGTGGTGATTACCGGCGATGGCCCGAGCTTTTGTGCCGGCGGCGACCTTGCCTGGATGAGGGAGCAATTCTCCGCCAGCCGAGAGCGGCGCCTTGCCGAGGCACGGCGGCTCGCGCGAATGCTGAGGTCTCTGAACGAGCTGCCGAAACCCCTGATCGGGCGGGTGCAGGGACAGGCCTTCGGAGGCGGCATCGGAATGATGAGCGTCTGCGACGTTGTGGTTGCCGTTGAGGGCGCGAAGTTCGGACTAACAGAAGTGCGGCTTGGTCTCATTCCCGCAACCATTTCCCCCTATGTGGTCGCGTGCATGGGTGAGGCGCGCGCTCGGCGCGTATTCATGTCGGCACGGCATTTTGGAGCCGAGGAGGCGCGGGACCTCGGTCTCGTCGCAAAGGTGATTCCGCTTGGGGCGTTGGACGAGGCCGTCGAGTTCGAAGTCCGGCCTTACCTCTCCGCTGCACCGGGCGCCGTCGCCGCGTCGAAGGCACTTGCCCGTGCGCTCGGTCCCCGAATCGATGACGCAGTGATGGAAGACACGATTGGACGGCTCGCCGATACCTGGGAGCAGGCGGAGGCACGGGAGGGCGTGTCGGCGTACTTTGAAAAGCGCAAGCCCGTATGGGTTGAGCGGTGATCGATTGCGATAATTCTGCGCAGTAGGTCGAGCGCCACGGGGCGTCGTCATCGGATGACAGAGCGCCGCGGGCTGGGACCAGCGTCGTTTTCCAGTAAGTGTGCTCTGCCGAACGGTGTGCGCGGAGTCGCATGTAACGCTCAACCAGAGTAATCCCAGCCTGCGACAACAGAGACGGGTCGTTTGCTCTTTGGCTTGGCATGCGAACGTGTCGCCAGATATCATGCGCCCGGGCCAGGGCGGTTGCCAGACATCCCGGCCGCTGCAATGCCGTCTATGGTCAACGGAGTCTAGTACGAATCGATTCGGGTCTCCCCGGTGACCTCGAGTCCTATTCCTTCGATGGCGATGCGGCTGAGACATTCTCACCAACTTGCACAGCACCCGATTGGCGCACCTATTTGGTGACGATGCCCACTTCAATATTTGAACCCGATGCGGAGAACCATGTGGATCAACCCGATATAGACTTACAGTTAAAGGCGTGGAAAGAGCTTGCCGTAAACAAGCAGATCTTGTTGCGAGTGGTAACGGATGCGTTGGGATTGCACTCCGAGTGCAGTAGCGATGAGCTGAAAGAGACCATCAGGGTGGTGACGAAACAAGGCGCGGCTGCCGATGCGAGGGCGAACCAGGCGCAGGAACAGGCAAAAGAAGCCATTTCAGACATGGAAAAGAAGTTGAAGGAAAGCCTTCAGGCCCGACAGGCCGCGGAATCCGCGACAGCCGAGGCTGTGGCCGCTCAGCAGGTCGCGGAAGAGCGCATGGCTGCTGCTCGCGCTGCGAACGCTCGAGAGGTAAAGAAATACTCGAAACTGTTGGCCGAGAAAGAAAGAGCCATCAAAGGTATCAGCATTGCTTTGGCCGACACCCCGGAAAATGTTGTCAAGAAGCTCAAATCATTGAGAAAGGAGAAAATGGAAGAAGCGACGGAGCGCAAGCGGGCGGAGGCGACCGCCAATTCCCTGCGCAAAGAAAAGAAGACGCTCCAAGAGCGTACGAAGGAGCTGCAGGCGGCTCTGGAGAACAGTGGAAAGCTCATTGAGAAATATCGAGAATTGCACCAAGTTTGCACAGCTCAGTATGAACAGCTGGAAACCAGGACCGAGGAAGGGGAAAAGCTGACCGCTCCACCCGAACTTGACGAGCAATTGATCGAGAGCGTCCAGCAGACCGTTGACAGCGAAGAAAAGTAGTTCCCGTCTTGTAACGAAAACCGTCGAGGTTTGCGCCGCAGCTCTACTGCTTCCCGGCCGGGCGTAGTAGCCGGTTCAGCGGACTTCGCTGCTCGCGAAAATAGGCTCTTCCAAACGTCGCGTTTCGCTTCGCACCCTGAGATGCACGACTCCCAAAGAATTCAAGGTCGACGAGCCCCGCGGATTGCGATTACGTGGCGGAAGATTCGCCCTGAGTGTGGCGCTGCCAAGCGAGTATCGCCAGTGCCAGGTCGCCCAGCGCGAGGCCCCGGAAGACAAATGCGCATCGCTCTGCGTCGGAACTCCGTGGGGCGATTTGACCCAGGACGAGCCCGCTGATATCGCCTTTGATCAGTGCGCTTGAAACCAATGACCGATCCATCCTGCGCTCCTGCTCCAGGTCGTCAATCACGATGCGATCGAAAGCGAGCATCGAATCGGGAATCCACGGAATTGCCAGGTCGGTTATGGCGCAGAAACAACCGGGTTTCAGCCAATTCGCGTCAATAAATGGTGCTCCGTCGTAGGACAAAGGCAACGAGGTAACGACCAGATCCGCACCGTCCAGCGCCGTTTGAACGCCTTCGCTTCCGATCGCGCGCAGACCAATTTCCTCCGCGTGTCTGCAGAACCCATCCCGACTCGCCGCTCCGCGGCCGACCGCGCGGACTTCCGTGAGAGGAAACATTTCAAAGAACGCGTCGAGATGGCTTCTCGCTTGGATGCCACAGCCGATGAAGGCGGCCACCGAGGCATTTTTCCGCGCCAGATACTTCGCAGCGACACAGCTCAAGCCAGCGGTGCGAACGGCGGTCACCCAATTGCCGTCGATCACCCCCACGGGTACGCCTGTGACGCTGTCATGCAGAATCACGGCCGCATTGATGCTTTCAAGTCCGCGTTCGGCATTGTCGGGGCTCACCATCAATGACTTGACCGCCATGTAAGGCGGGGTGTTCGAAGCACACAGCGTGGCCATCATGTAGCGGCCGTCTCCCGTGATGATGGTCGTTTTCGGGGCGTTCCAAGCTTGCCCCTCCGCGGCACGCCGAAGGAGTCGTTCGATACTCTCGACGACGTCACGGGTAGCAATGCCAAGTGAGGCGCAGTAGTCATGGCTGAGATAGGCAAGTCTGTCTGTGTGAAACATTCGCTAGC
>JBFGYN010000240.1:0-6192 GCA_041587415.1 Candidatus Competibacterales bacterium
AAATTGAAACGACTCACGTAGGAACGGGCGTTCACCTGGTAATTGCCCACGACGATCACGTCGTGGCCGCCGGTAATCTCGTCGAATACGGTTCGCGTCCCGTCGAGGCCCTCACGACTCTGATCCACATAAGCGAGCTTCACGGTCTCACCCACGACGATCTCGCCCTCGTCTGGCGCCTCGAGCCCCGCGATCATTTTGAACAAAGTGGATTTTCCTGCTCCATTGGGGCCGATGACACCCACAATGCCACCCGGGGGAAGTTCGAACGACAGGCCATCGAGCAGCACCCGGTCACCGAATCCCTTCCGAACATTGTGGAATTCCACCACCTTGTCCCCCAATCGTGGACCCGGGGGAATGTAGATCTCCTGGGTCTCGCTACGTTTCTGGAACTCCTGGCTCTGCAGTTCCTCGAACCGTGCCAAGCGGGCCTTGCTCTTCGCCTGGCGGCCCTTTGGGTTCGAACGCACCCATTCCAACTCCTGCTTCATGGCTTTGATGTGGGCCGTTTCGCGCTTCTCCTCCACTTCGAGCCGTTTCTCCTTCTGATCGAGCCACGACGAGTAGTTTCCCTGCCAGGGAATACCGTGGCCACGATCGAGTTCGAGAATCCAACCGGCTACGTTGTCCAGGAAATAGCGATCGTGGGTGACGGCGACGACCGTGCCGGGAAACTCGTGGAGATAGCGCTCAAGCCAGGCGACCGATTCCGCATCCAGGTGATTGGTGGGCTCATCGAGCAAGAGCATGTCCGGCGACGAGAGGAGTAGGCGACACAAAGCCACACGGCGTATTTCGCCTCCCGAAAGAGTCGTAACGTCCGCGTCCCATGGGGGGAGTCGCAGCGCATCGGCGGCAATCTCCAGCTTGTGGTCGAGGTTGTGGGCATCGGCAGCCTGTATGACATTTTCCAGCCTGGCTTGCTCTGCGGCTAATGCATCAAAGTCAGCATCCGATTCGGCGTAGGCTTCATAGACCGCATTCAGTTTCGCTTGCGCTTCCTTTATGTCACCGAGACCTTCCTCGACGTTGCCCCGGACGTCCTTCGCGTCGTTCAGCCGTGGCTCCTGCGGTAAAAAGCCAATTTTGATGCCGGGTTGGGGCCGCGCTTCGCCCACGATGTCCTTGTCCAGGCCCGCCATGATTCTCAGCACGGTCGATTTCCCCGAACCGTTCAGTCCCAGAACCCCAATCTTCGCGCCGGGAAAAAAGGACAGGGAGATGTCCCGAAGAATTTCGCGTTTGGGAGGTACGATTTTGCCCACTCGGAGCATGGTGTAGACGTACTGGGCCATCGGTAACTCTGCTGGTGGGGTCGTTGGGGTCCGAATCTGGACAAACATTCCGGCTCTCTTCGTTTTCGTCCGAGCAGATTCCTGCCGGTTCGTGCTGTGGAGAGAGCCGCGACGCGCTACGGTGCCAATTCAGTTGACGCCGGTCAACGTTCCATTTGGGCTCAGGCTGGATCATTATTCAACTGATTCCAATCGCGAAGGAGCGATGGCATGGGAGACGGCAGTTCGCGCAGCCCTGTGGTTAGCGTACACACGGGAGATGCCCTCGGTCGCTACGGATTTGGTGGTGACCACCCGTTTGGCGCGGATCGATTGCACGCATTCTGGGACGAAATGTATCGACGGCACCTGGACTTC
The DNA here is from genome assembly GCA_041587415.1 of Candidatus Competibacterales bacterium. Lineage (GTDB taxonomy): Bacteria > Pseudomonadota > Gammaproteobacteria > Competibacterales > JAHEDQ01 > JBFGYN01. Next base: position 1,656 of record JBFGYN010000240.1, read on the forward strand.
CAAGTCCGAATCTTGGAGCCCGTGCAGGCCAACATCGAAGATCTCCTGAAATTTCACGACCGCGCTTACGTCGACCGGGTCAAACAATACTCCGATGCCGGAGAAGGCATGCTCGACTACGGCGATACGCCGGCGTATCCGGGCGTTTTCGAAGCGGCGTCTGCCGTAGTGGGCAGCGTGCTTGATGCGACGCATCGAATCATGCGCGGTGACGTCCGCAGGGCATTCGTCCCGATCGCCGGGTTGCATCATGGGCAGCCGGGCACCGCCGCTGGCTTCTGCGTTTTCAACGATTGTGGCGTGGTGCTTCGAATTTTGCGCGAGAGCTATGGCTTGGAGCGGGTAGCCTACGTAGACATTGACGCCCACCACGGAGACGGCGTCTTCTATCCCTTCGAGGACGATCCCGCGATAGTAATCGCGGATATCCATGAAGATGGCCGCTACAACTTCCCGAATACGGGCTTTGAACATGAGACCGGCAAGGGCAAGGCGATCGGCACCAAGCTCAATGTTCCGCTGCTTCCAGGGTCCAAGGACGCCGAGTTCCGAAAAGCCTGGGAGCGAGTCGAAGCCTTCCTGGAAGGGTGGAAACCCCAGTTCATAGTGTTTCAGTGTGGAGCAGACGGCCTGGTGGGCGACCCTCTGGCACATTTGCTCTTCAGTAATCAATGTCATCACCTGGCCGCCACACGGTTGTGCAGACTGGCGGAGAGACATGCCAAGGGCAGAATTCTCGCGACTGGTGGCGGTGGTTACGACCTGCGCAACGTCGGTAAGGCTTGGACAGCGGTGATCGACGCATTCCTGCACGCGCCCATGTAGCAACGCGATCGAGACTCCACGGGGCACGGTAAAAGCGTTACTATCCCGCTCTTTCCCCGGCCCGAAGGCCGGGCACGGCCAATGAGTTGGAGTGATTGGGCAGGCATCTGCGTTTCGAGGCGTTCCGAAAACTTCTGTGCGGCAGATCGGCCGGCGCGATGCCGGGTTGACCGCTGATGCGCTGTCCGTTCTGCAACGCACCCGATACCCGAGTCGTGGACTCTCGTCTGTCGCCGGAAGGCGACCGCATTCGGCGACGTCGTGCCTGCGCCTCCTGCAACGAGCGCTTTACAACCTATGAAGCCGCCGAGTTGGACTTGCCGCGGATCGTCAAAGCTGACGGGAGGCGGGAAAGCTTCAGCGAGGAAAAGTTGCGGGACGGCATGCTACGCGCCCTCGAAAAACGTCCGGTGGTGTCGGAAGATGTGGAGGCGGCAATACGCCGGGTCGTCAAATCGGCATTGGCCTGCGGAGATCGCGAGGTGCTATCGCGGCAGCTCGGCGAATGGTTGATGGACGAGCTGCGCTGCCTCGACAAGGTAGCATATGTCCGCTTTGCCTCCGTGTATCGAAGCTTCCAGGACGTGGAAGCGTTTCAGGAAGAGGTCGAACGGCTGAAGCGGAATCCCAGCCAGTGAATTCGCACCACACATTCATGGCTCGGGCATTGCGCCTCGCTGCCCGGGGCCTTTTTACTACGCACCCGAACCCACGGGTCGGATGTGTCATCGTAAACGGCGGCCGAATAGTCGGCGAGGGGTGGCACGAGCGAGCGGGCGGCCCCCACGCGGAGGTGATTGCACTACGAGGGGCGGGGGGGCACGCTGCAGGGGCGACCGCATACGTGACGCTGGAACCTTGCTGCCATATCGGCCGCACTGCGCCTTGTGTCGATGCGCTCGTAAAAGCAGGGATCGCGGAGGTCGTCGCCGCCATGCCCGACCCGAACCCGGCCGTTTCCGGGCGAGGGGTTGGCAAACTGCGCGCCGCCGGGGTTCGAGTTGAAGTGGGCTTGCTGGAGTCGGAGGCGCGAGCGCTGAATCCGGGTTTCGTGAGTCTGATGGTGCACAAGCGGCCCTGGGTGCGCTTGAAACTCGCGGCGAGCCTGGATGGACGGACTGCCATGCGAAGTGACGAGAGCAAATGGATTAGCGGCGCTGCAGCCAGAGACGATGTGCAATGGTTGCGGGCGCGCTCCTCGGCAGTGGTGACGGGCGTCGGGACGATTCTAACCGATGATCCGTCAATGAACGTCCGCTTGTCCCCAAAGGTCCTGGGGCTGAGTGGCCCGGTGCGCCAACCTGTGCGTGCTATTCTTGACAGCCGATTGTCCACGCCGGTTCACGCCGCGACATTCTCGGTCCCCGGCCAGGTCCTCATCCTCACGGCGTCCCCGGATCGCAGTCGTCACATTGCGCTGGAAGATGCGGGTGCCGAGGTCACATGTGTCGCCCAAGACGGTCATCGCTTGGACCTTTCGGCCGTTCTGGCTGAACTCGCCCGGCGCGAACTGGCGGAACTGCACTTGGAATGCGGCTCGACCCTCGCGGGTGCCTTTCTTTCGGGTGGTCATGTGGACGAGATCGTGGTGTATTTGGGGCCGCATCTGATGGGAAACTCGGCCATTGGCATGGCGCACTTCCCCGGTGTCGAGCGGATGACTCAGAGAATCGCGCTCGAGTGGATCGACGTTCGTCGGGTGGGGGATGATCTGCGGGTGACGGCGCGTCCTCGGGGACACGCTGAGTAAACCCTAAGTGGCGCCTCCGCCAGAATGCCGAGGTGCGCGACCAGAGCAGAATGACATAGCGCTTACTTGGGAGCGGAAATCGTGTTTACCGGTATCGTGCAGGCGATTGGTCAGCTGGCCCAGCGGCGGTCCGTCGGCGGCGACTTGCGGCTATTCGTCAAGACCGGCAGTCTGGATCTCGCCGACGTGAAATGCGGTGGCAGCATTGCCGTGAACGGCGTGTGTCTCACCGCGGTCGAGCTTCCCGGAGACGGATTCTGGGCGGATGTGTCAGGCGAAACAGCATCTCGCACGCGTTTGGGCTGTGTTGTCGAAGGCGAAGCCGTCAATCTTGAAAAGGCGATGACGCCGACGAGCAGTCTGGGCGGCCACTTCGTAAGCGGTCACGTGGATGGTATCGGAAAAGTTCTGTCGCGAAACAGCGATGGGCGCAGCATTCGGTTCGTCTTCAGTGGGCCGACGGAACTTGCCCGCTACATCGCCGAAAAGGGATCGATCTGCATCGACGGAACCAGCCTCACCGTCAATCATGTGCACGGAGCGGAGTTCGGCGTCAATATTGTCCCACATACGCTCGGACAGACGATCATCAACGGCTACCGTCCCGGGACTCTGGTCAATCTCGAGGTGGACCTCATTGCCCGTTACCTGGAGCGCCTGCTCCTCGGGCAGACAGCATACGGTCCCGGCGCGCCTGGCTTGAGCTACGAATTTCTCCGGGATCACGGTTTCGCTCGTTGACAGCCCGATGAAACTCAACAGCACTGAGGAAATTCTGGAGGATCTCCGGCAAGGACGCATGGTGATCGTCATGGACGACGAGGACCGGGAAAATGAGGGAGATCTGCTGATGGCTGCCGGAATGGTGCGGCCCGAAGACGTGAATTTCATGGCCCGATACGGGCGTGGGCTCATATGCCTGACCTTGACCCGCGAGCGGTGCCGGCAATTGATGTTGCCGTTGATGGTATCCAGCAACGCGTCGCAACACGGGACCAATTTCACCGTTTCCATCGAGGCCGCGGCGGGCGTCAGCACAGGGATTTCCGCGTACGATCGTGCTCTCACCGTTCGGGCGGCGGTAGCGCCGAACGCGAAACCCGAAGATTTGGTGCAGCCGGGCCACATTTTTCCGCTCATGGCCCAACCCGGAGGAGTCTTGACCCGGGCCGGACACACCGAGGCAGGATGCGATCTGACCCGTTTGGCCGGGCTCGAGCCTGCGGCAATGATCGTAGAGATCCTGAACGAAGACGGTACCATGGCCCGCAGGCCCGATCTCGAGTCTTTTGCCGAGACACATGGGCTCAGGATTGGGACAATCGCCGACCTCATCCGCTACCGCTTGATCAACGAGCAGACGGTCGAGCGAATGGCCGAAAGTAACTTTCAGACTGACTTTGGCGCCTTTCGATTGATCGCGTATCTGGACACGATCGATCGGCGTCTCCACTTCGCACTGGTGCGCGGTCGCCTCGACGGCGACGCTCTACCACTGGTTCGAGTTCACGTTCCGGATTTTCTCCGTGATCTGTTCTCGGGCCGGCTGAACGATGGCAGCCGGCCATTGAGAAACGCGTTGAAGCGAGTCGCGCAGGAGTCATCGGGAGTCGTCGTAATCCTTGCACAGGATGAACGCGCGGACGAACTGATCCGTCGAGTTCGAATCCTTGGGCTGAGCCAGGAAGCGGGTCGGCTGCCCACGCTCGGTGGAACAGTGAGTACCGATCTTCGGACCTACGGTATTGGCGCTCAAATCCTGCGGGATCTGGGCATTAGGCGCATGCGAGTGCTCGGCGCGCCCCGCCGGATTCATGGAATTTCAGGATTCGGGTTGGATGTGGTGGACTACGTGGACTGAAACGAGCTCAACCGGACGAAATTACATACGATGACGGACATAACGGTGTACGAAGGCGAGCTGACGCCCCCCCAAGGTCGCTTTGGGCTTGTCGTTGCGAG
>JBFGYN010000241.1:0-6191 GCA_041587415.1 Candidatus Competibacterales bacterium
CCCCCGCTGCGGTGGCGCTCGGCACGGCGGCCGCCGGGTGGCTTTGAGTTCACCGCCTTTCACATCCAGGTGGGTGAGGGTGAGCCGGAGTAACAGGAAGTGACTTAGCGTCACTCCCTGCCGGCGAACGCCCGGCCATGGGTGAGCTGCGACCTGCCACTGGACGTTCGGTCGCAGCTCACCCATGGCTGGGCGTTCACCGAACTGTGAAGTGACATGGGTCACTTCAGTTTCGGTTCACCCAGTGGCTCGACAAATGCGCCTGGAGCGAATTTGAACAGCCGCAGGCTGCCCCAAAGGGCGGAAGGCAGCATGCCTGGAGTCAGATGACGTGCGTCGTGCCGTCACGGTTCGGCGTCTTCAGCTGGTACCGGACGTTGTCGTTCGGCGTGAGCGACAGGCGCTTTTCCGAGATAGCCGGGCGGCTGATATACCGACACAGCCGCTCGAGCTTCTGGCGTTGATCCGCCCGCGCCGCCACGCCGGCGTGCAGGGAGACAAAATCGCCGGGAGCGATTTTGAACAGCCGTAGGCTGGCCCGAAGTGCGCAGGGCAGGAAGCCCGGAGTAACCCGGCGACCTTGCCGACCCCGTCATCGAAGGGCTCGTCACAGGCCGGCAGCGTCTGTAGCGTGAACACCTTGCGACCCTGCTGCGGCCCAATGGCGATACGGTAGGTGATCGACGAGCCGTTACCTCGAAGCCACCTCCAGAATTGTCTACCTCGATGCGATGTCGAGCGACATTGGCTACGTCCGCAAAAGATCGAGGATAATCCGCACGTTGCGATGCAAAAAATCAACTCACTTCTGTGCAGCGAGGCAAATCGGCGGCAAAGGAGCCGCCGGAACGAGAAGGACCGCGCCGGTGGGGCGCGGTCCCGTAGCGTTTTTGTCGGTCGTTCAAGTCACGAACAATCGGCCGACGACACCGTGATCACGCTGCGCAGCATGATCGCGTTGTTCCAGGGGCGCGCGTCCGAGCGCCAGAGGCTTTGGCCGGTCACGCTGTCATACGGCATCGCGCGGATGAAGACGCGGTAGATCTGCCCGTCCACCGCATTCTCCGGCATCCGGAAGACCTGGCCAATCAACGCGCTCTTGCCGGGCTGGATGGTGAACTCGCGCTCGTCGCGCGACTTCAGCTCACCCCTGGCCCCACCGATCACGTTCAACTCCGTGTCCGGGGAGAGCCACATCTGCGCCTTGACCAGTGCGTCGCGGAACATCGAGTGGTTGTTCAGCGTGTATCGAACCTGAACCTGATCGCCCGGGCAGATCCGGTCGCTCACTGGCGCATAGGACGAATTGCGTTCATTGGTGCCGCACAGCGCCCGCTCGTCGAGCTTGTCGGCCCATCCGTCGCCGCGGCTCGATGCGAAGCAGTTCTCGACCTGGGCAGCGTTGTTGGAATCCTCGCATGCCTCCAGCGCGTCCTCGGCCTCACTGATCTCCGCCTTGAGCCGGTCGATGTTGGCAAGCGCCGCCTCACGTCCGGCGCCCTGCAGATAAGGCAACACCGCCTCGACCTCGGCGACATCGGCCTCGAGCGACGCAATCACCGCCGCCTCGGCGCGGCAGTTGGTCCTCTGCGCGCTGGTCTTGACCCAGCTGTTGGTGACCGAGACGTCGAGATGCGTGCGCGCTTCCGTCTCGCCGTAGAGCGCGAGAATGCCGGCGATATCATCCGGCAGAAGCTCGGTGCGGAGCACGTGGTCGGGCCCCCGAAACCAGGTGTTGAAGCTCTGCGCCATGATCGCATAGTCGTCGATCGGATGGTTCAACCCGAGCGCGTGGCCCATCTCGTGGGTCAGGATGCCCAGGAACGTATGCGGCTGGCTATCGTTGGACACGCGCGGCTGCTTGACCGTGCTGAAATGCCGTCCGTCGACATCGGTGTCGTCGGGCGGTCCGAAGACCCAGTTGACGTCCTTGCGGAAAAGGATGTGCGCGCGCGTCCGTGTGCACGGCTTGACGTCGCTGACGCCCGGCCCCCAAGCCTCTGCCGACGGGTTTTTGCTCGTTCGGTCGGTGAAGCCGATGACGATCGTCTGCGTGCCCCAGTTCTCGTCATCCGGCTCGCCGAGATCGACGCCCGCGTCGACGCCCTCCCCCATCTCAAGAACCACCGAGCTGCCCGGAATCTCGTTGTAGCGCGCGATGACCGACCTGACGTCCTGGTCGAGCAAAAGGAAATCACCGAAGGCGCCCAATCCGCCGGTGCGATTGGTGACGTAGTCGGTGATGCTGTCATTTGCCAGCCGCACCTGGATCGGGCGCGAGGTGTCCCATTTTACGCCAGACGGGCAGGCGGTGGGGGTGTAGAGCTTGTAGGCCAAAGCGGGGCCGGACGCGACCATACAGGCGAGCGCGAGCGCCGCCCCGCCGAGGGCGAGCAATCGTTTCTTCATCAACTCTCCTTGGTTAGGAATTGCCTTAAATTGCCTTCCGTTCGCGATAGCTGATTTCATGATGTTTCTCCAATCGTTACATTCGTTGGCCGAATGGGTGCATCGAATTGACCGAGCGTTACGCGCATGGCGGCCGATGCACCTGCAATGGGGCGCCGAAAGGTATTCGGATTCCGGACGTTGATTCCGGGTTGATTCGCCCTGCTCATCGAAACGGAAACAACAGCTACGTCTCCGCTCGACGCACGGCAGACGCTATTTCGGGTCGGTCGGGCGAGCCATAGTCAATAACACGTACCGGCCTGCTCGACCGGCGTCCTTTGGGGCGCGCATCGCGCGGGTAAGCATTTGGCGGGAAAAGAAATGCAGCGCAGATCGAACTGATTACCCAATACCCGGCAACGTGAATTTTCACTAGCACGGACGTGAATTGTTCACACCCTGTTCGATTCATCGGGGTTGTTTCGGCGATTGAAAATGGTTGATGCGAGTGCGCGAAGGGTGTAACCGGTTGCTCTCGTCCTGCGGGGTACTGTCCGGGTTGCACCCGTGCGCGAACGCATCGGGGATTCGTCAGATCGGCCGCGCGAAGAAAGGATTGGGATTCAGGCCGGGCTCTGAAGCCGGAAAGCCAGCTCGCTGCGCGAGCGCGCGCCGACCTTCCGAAAAATCGACTGGACCTGATTGGCCACGGTCCGCTCGCTCGAGTCGCGGCGCCGCGCGATGTCGCGATTGGTCGCACCGGCCAGCAGCTTGGCGAGCACGTCGCGCTCGGCGTCCGTCAGGGTCGCGATTCGGCGGGCCTCCATCAATGGATAGGCGCCGACGAGCAGGCGCTCGTCCCGAATCGCCACCTCGGCCAACCGCGCGCGCGGGCCGCTCTGGGCGAAGAATGCCGATACCTCGGCCCGGGAGGACAGACCGAGCTTGCGTTGCACGCGGGCGCTGCAGTCGGCGACGGCCGACGCGGAGATCCCGAGGGTATAGCTGATCTGCTTCGTGGAACGCCCCATCCCGATGTACTCGGCAACCTGGCGCTCGCGCCGGGACAGACCGCGGGGGTCGCGATGATCCGGGTCGTTCCTGACGGCGACGACAAAGCGCCTGCCGTCGGTGTCGAATCGATCCACGAGCGACCAGCGGCCGTCGACGAGACCTTCCCAGGCATCGAGCGCCACGTCGGGGTCGTCGCGCCAGGCGCGGCTTCGCACACGCTCGATTTTCCGCACCGCGTGGCGTAATGCATCGAGCGCGGAGTTGTCGGACGCCTCCTCCCGTGCATCGTGGACCCGGCCGCAGGAGTCGAGGACGGCCTCGACCGGATGGGCATCCATGCTCAGCTCTCGCGCAACATCGCGTAGCCGCAGGCCCGCACCCAGGTGCGCGCCTATCTGCTGCCACCGTTTGCGCTCAGCCGCCGATACCACCGTGGGAGTCGTCGAGTACGCGGCCAGCATCACGCTTTGGCCGGTTCCGCTGTGACCGCCGACGAGGAGCAGATCGCGGAAACGGCCGCCCGTGGTGACGCGGAATTTCGGCAGTTCCCCGGGAAGTTTGGGAAACACGTCCGCGCTCGCCGTGCCGATGGCCCTTCCGCTGCGGTAGACCATGTTGGCCAGCGCGTCGGATGCCACGTGGTGGCCCGCACGAATCATCGCTTTCAACAGAGGGGAGCTGCGCCGGGCGAACACGTCGACGCCGAATGTCGTTGGCGTGTAGCGAATGGTCCAGGCTAGCGGCGGCGTTCCCAGCTCGAGAATCGGCGTGGCGCGCTCGAGCAAGTTGTCGAGCCACGCTTCGTCGTCCCCTGTCAGGCAGTAGGTCGCTTCCACGAGCGAAACCCAATCCCGCCGCGTCGTTGTCATGGTCGAATTCCGAATCGGAGGCTCCCGTCGGAGCCATCCCTGCCCTCTGCTGGATCGCCCCTGCCGTTTTAGCGTCGGTGCGCGCCGATCTCCGTGCCGGGGTGCCTGTCCGGGGTGTGCGAAAAGCCCGGAATCGGGCGCCCACTGCGCAGACTTAGGAACATCCTCACCTGTGGCGCGACCATGAGCACCAGCGTTCGGGCCAAATCGGGTGCCCGAAAACGCGTATGCGCAGACTGCTAAGCCTGGCGACCAGAAGGGCTTGCTCAGGTTATCGGTGAACCCGCTGAACATGATGTTGAAACTGATGCTGATCCGCTCGTCTTCGCCCTCGTTGGATCCACCGAATGCGGCAGGTAGGGGGAACAAAGCAGAAGTGTACCGTCGCGCACCTCCACATCTGCCTGATCGGTGTTCTCTGCGGTCAGTTCGTCGACGGGTAGGCGTATGATCGCGGTGTGGCTTCTCGGGTCGTGGAAGTTGATCCGATCCGCGCCGGGGCCGGTGCGCAGATAGTGGACGCCGCTCAGGAAGTTGTTGGGGTGGGTGTGCATACGATGGCTCGCGTCGGACGCAAGGACCGTGGCCCAGCAGCACGTGATTTCAATTGCTTCGTAGGAAATCCGGAGAAATCGCAGCACTCACGGGCGGCGTTTCCACGCTCGTCACGAGCTCCTGCAACGCCTCGAGTTCGTGCAATGTCTGTTGCGACTGCCAACCCTGTCCCGGCGCGAGCGGACCCAATTTCCGGCGCATCTCCCGCAGAGCTGGCAAGGCCGCAGACTCGATGGCATCCACGACGCCGTCGCTCAGCTGGATCTTCCAGACCAAGGTCGGAAACAGGGGCAAGACATCGGAGGCGTCAATTCGCGAGCCGGCTACCTGATTCATCGATGCTGGCCCGACTGCCAGAAAGAAGTGCGCAGCTGTTCGCTCGTCGGGACAAGACAAAAGCCCCCATCCCGCGGTCGGGCAGGACGCCCGAGATCGAGCCCATGCTCACCTCCTCGCCGAGCCGGGCACCCAGAGGTTGAAAATGCTCGGAACGGTATGGGGATTCGTCCCCGAAATGCCGAACCTCGCACGGTAACCAGTTCGAAGTTTAGCTGTGACGAACGGCCTTTTCCCGGCGTTATCTCCCAATTGCTGCCGGTGGCGCTGCACGAAATCGGTCACGCACTCGGTCTTTCTCACTCGTCGAACCCGAAGTCGCTGATGTATCCGTTCGACATCGCCGCGAGCTCCATCGATTCGGAATCCGTGACCGCGATCCGATCTCTCTACAACTGGGCGCCGGTCAGGCGCTTTGTTGACGAGCGTTCCTCTTCCGACGGTCCGACATTCGTCACGACCGGATCGTTCAACTTCACACATACCTTCAATCGGCTATGGATGGCATGGAAAGGGCGTGGAAACGATTCCAGTATCTGGATCTCCTCAAGCGCCAATGGGCAGGACTGGACGCCCCAGGTTCCGCTGGACGGCGTGCGTTCGACCCACGGTCCCGCGCTCGCCGCATTCCCCTCTTCAGGACCAAGTCCGAGGGTGTATCTAGCGTGGAAAGGGGAAGGTAACGACAATCGGCTTTTCTGGACGCGCAGCACGGACTTGAACACGTTCGAGCCCCATCGCCGCTTTGACGATCGACTCTCGAGCACCCGGCCGACGCTCGCCGAATTCGATGGCAAGTTGGTCATGGCCTGGAAGTCGAGCCATGACGAACAAATCTACTGGTCGAGCTTCGACGGCAATGGCTGGTCGACGCAGGTGGCGATCCCAGGACGCTCCACCTCGCACGCGCCGGCGCTTGCTGGGTTCGGCAATCGTCTGTTCATGTTCTGGAAAGGGTCGGGTAACGATACGCGAATCTTCTATGCGACCCTGCCCGCCGGTCCATCCGGTATCTGGTCAGGCGGC
>JBFGYN010000242.1:0-6189 GCA_041587415.1 Candidatus Competibacterales bacterium
CCTGAAGTGCCCGCCAACGGTCACAGTACCGATCTCATGAACGCACGACCCCAAACCGTGCGCATCCAGCACCCGCCGGCACTCGGGCACATGCTCCCCATGTACCTGAAGGACCGCTCCAAGCTCCTCAGCGAAAAGGGATGCAATCGGGTCGGACCCAAGCGAATCGAGCGTTACGTCGATGCCAGCCCGCCCGGCAAACGCCATCTCACAGAGGGTTGTCAGGAGCCCGCCGTCAGAACGGTCATGGTAGGCCAGCAGGCAGCCCGCACGGTTGAGCCCCTGTACAGCGGCAAACAACCCCTTCAGGTCGTCTGGGGACTCCAAATCCGGTGTGACATCTCCCACCTGGCCGAATACTTGGGCCAGGGCCGAAGCGCCGAGACGGTTCCGCCCGCGGCCCAGGTCCACGAGGAGAAGCTTTGTATCCAGCGGCTCGCGCTGCAGCATAGGCGTCAACACCCCGCGCACGTCGTCCACCGGCGCGAAAGCGGAAATGACGAGGGACAGGGGCGCCACGACACTGCGCTCGACCTGGTCCTCCACCCATACGGTTTTCATGGATAGGGAATCCTTTCCAACCGGAATCGACATGCCCAGCGCGGGGCACAGCTGCATTCCAATCGCCTCGACCGCATCCAACAGGCGAGCGTCCTCGCCGGGATGGCCGGCGGCAGCCATCCAATTCGCCGACAAACGAACTTGTGCGAGTCCGTCGATGGGCGCGGCTACAATATTGGTGACGGCTTCGCCGACGGCGATACGTGCGGACGCCGCGGCGTCAATCACCGCGATGGGAGCACGCTCACCCACCGCCATGGCCTCGCCCCGATAGGTGTCGAAGGAAGTGCTGGTGACGGCAAGGTCGGCGACAGGAACCTGCCAGGGACCGACCATCTGGTCCCGTGCCACCAGGCCCGTCACGGTGCGATCGCCAATCGTAATCAGGAATGTCTTCCGGGCGACCGCCGGCAATCGAAGCACGCGGTTGACGGCGTCCTCGAGATCCACGTCCAAAGACGTGAACCGCGGCTGCGTCACGCAACCGCGGGAAATCTCCCGGACGAGATTTTGCGCCTTGCCGAACAACACCGCCATGGGTACCTGGACAGGCGAGTTAGCGAAATGCGAGTCGTGAACGCGCAGCGTTTGCTCTGCCGTGACGACGCCAAGCTTCGAATAGGGGGCGCGTTCTCGGGCGCAAAGAGCTTCGAACACGGCCATCCGCCGCGGATCGATTGCCAGGACGTAGCGCTCCTGCGCTTCGTTGCACCAGATTTCCTTCGGGGACATGCCCGGCTCCGCGTTCGGTATGGCACGCAACTCGAGTTCCCCGCCTCGGCCAGCCGAGTCCACGATCTCCGGCACCGCATTGGAGAGTCCGCCAGCGCCGACGTCGTGAATTGAAAGTATCGGATTATCGACATCGAGCGCCCAGCAACAATCGATAACCTCCTGGCACCGTCGCTGAATCTCCGGGTTGTCCCTCTGCACGGAAGCGAAATCCAGATGCTCTGCACTGTTGCCCGACGACATGGAGGATGCCGCGCCCCCGCCGAGACCAATCAGCATGGCCGGCCCACCCAGAACCACAATGGGCGCCCCTTCGGGCAGACTGCACTTCTGCACATGATTGGCGCGGATGTTTCCAAGTCCACCGGCGATCATGATCGGTTTGTGGTAGCCCCGCCATTCGGGTCCGGCGGGCCCCATGACTTCCGCCTCGTATGTCCGGAAATAACCAACGAGGTTGGGCCGCCCGAACTCGTTGTTGAAGCCCGCGCCGCCGAGCGGCGCTTGGAGCATGATTTCCAGTGCCGAGCTGATCCGGCCGGGCTTGCCGCGATCGATCTCCCACGGATGTTGAAACCCGGGGATGCGCAGATCGGAGACGGAGAAGCCCGTGAGGCCCGCTTTCGGCTTCGAACCCCGTCCCGTCGCACCCTCGTCGCGAATCTCACCGCCGGAACCCGTCGCAGCGCCAGGGTACGGAGAAATTGCCGTGGGATGGTTGTGGGTTTCCACCTTCATCAGAATGTGGACGTCCTCGGAGTGGTAGCCGTACTCGCGGGACTGCGGATCACAGTAGAATCGGGAGGCGGAGGAGCCCCGGATGACCGCCGCGTTGTCACGGTATGCGGACAACACACCATCCGGAGCGTGCGCATGGGTGTTGCGAATCATGTCGAACAAAGAAGATCGCTTGAGTGCTCCGTTCACGACCCACTTGGAGTTAAAAATCTTGTGCCGACAGTGCTCGGAATTGGCCTGGGCGAACATCATGAGCTCCACATCCGTGGGATTTCGCCCGAGTCCCAAAAACCCCTCGACCAGGTAGTCAATCTCCTCGTCGGAAAGGGCAAGCCCCATTTCGGCATTGGCTCGTCGCAATGCGTTAGGTCCACCGCCAATGACGTCGACCCACTGCATCGGCCTCGGTGCACGTTCGGCGAACAGCACCGAGAGATCGTCGTTCGGATGGAGTAACACCTCTGTCATGCGATCGTGGATGAGAGTGGCCGCGCCAATCATGCGTTTGGGGCACACGGCAGACCCATCGACATCCCACCCGTACCAGGCGGTGCCGCGTTCGATTCGCCGAACTTCCTCGAGACCGCAGTTGCGGGCAATGTCCGTTGCCTTCGACGACCACGGCGAAATGGTGCCTGGGCGCGGTACGACGAAAAGAGGATTGGCGTGAACCTCGCGAGACGGAACCCGCGGGCCATAATCCAGCAGCGCTTCGATCCGTTGCCTGGTTTCGGGCGCGAGGTCCGCTTCGGCGATGTTCAGTAAATGAACGAATTCAGCGTGAACGTCGGCGAGCCCCGGGATGCGGCCAGCCAGTTCCGGAAGCAGCTTGCTCAGTCGAAAATCGGAAAGGGCAACATTGCCGCGAATGCAGAGCATGAGGAGAGTATTTGTGCCGGTGGAAACGACCCGCAAGGATACATCATGGCTGGCGTAGAAATCTCACTGGTGTTCCCGGTCGACAGCCCGGGGATGCCGCCCTCGATCCCGTCAATACTGCCGCGTTCGGTCGATGACATTCAATGGTTGCTCTCCTCTTTCCAATCGCCCGATGTTTGCAACGACCTGTTCAATGGCCAGATGCGGTAGGGTCTGAGCGGCCACGTGGGGTGTCAGGAACACTTTCGGATGGGTCCAGAACGGATGGCCGGCAGGCAGTGGCTCTTTCTCCGTCACGTCCAAATAGGCCCCGCGTAGGCGCCCGGAATCCAAGGCTGCGACTAAATCGCCCTCGCTCAGATGCCCACCCCGGGCCAGATTCACCACGACGGCGCCTGGCCTGAGTTTTTCAAAGGTGCTGCGATCCAGAATGCCGCGGGTCTCGCTCGTCAGCGGCAGCAGGTTGATCAAGAGTTCCGACCGCGTCAGGATTGCGTCAAAGCCGGTCCCACCCACCTCGCAAGTGATGCTCGTAAGGTTCTTCCGACTGCTGGACCAACCGGAAACGGCAAAACCATGGGATGACAGATGATCGGCGACCCGAGCTCCGAGCACCCCGAGACCCAGTACGCCGATAGCCAACTCGTGCTTGGCGCGCGGCGCTCTCGGCCGCCAACGCCCGGCGCTGCGATCCTGTTCGTAGACGTCCATATCACGCAGAATGCGCAGCGCGACACAAAGAGCGTATTCGCACATCTGTTCCGCCATGCCCGCGTCGGATAACCGAATGATCGGCACATGGGCCGGGATTTCTGAAATACCAAGGAGATGCTCGACCCCGGCGCCCAGATTGAGAACCGCCTGCGCCCGGGTTGCCTGCCGGAAGAACTCTGGCGGCGGCGCCCAAACGACAGCGTAGCGGGCCTTACTGACATCCTCACCCGGCCACACGCGTACGTCGAACCCGTTGGCGGCTCGCCGGAGCCATTCGGCCCACTTGCCGCGGGAATCGAATCCGTTGTAGTAAGCGATTATCGGTGCCGGAGAATCCGCCAACTCAGACCACCTCCCGCCAGCCGATTCCGTAGTCCTGATCAGCTACCTGAATCCAACTCGGTGGGCAGCCGAGCGCATCGGCCAAAGCGGAGCGCGCAAGATCGGGCGTGTTGTTCTGCTCACTCAAATGCGCGGCAATGACATGCTGCAGCCTATCCGTGCTCACCTGCCGCAACAAACCGGCGGCTTGCTCGTTTTCGAGATGCCCGTAGTCACTGCCGACGCGCTCCTTCAGCGCACGATGGTAAGGGCCCTCGGCAAGCATTTGTGCATCGTGATTGGTCTCGATCACGAGCGCATCGCATCGAGCCAATACGGCACGTATGTGGGAGGTGATATGCCCGCTGTCGGTCAACATGCCGAACGTTCGATCACCATCGGAACAGCAAAACTGGAGTGGCTCCCTGGCATCGTGCGGCACGGTGAAAGGTTGAATTTCCAGATCGCCAACCGAAAACGGATCTTGGCAAAGCAGGCGAGTGAGTGATTCGAGTCGCTCGAGACGTGCCGAGACTGCCGTTCCGTGACTGCAATAGACCGTGATACCGAAACGACTGGCGAGACGCGAAACCCCGGCAATGTGGTCGCCATGTTCGTGAGTAACGAGGATTGCATCGAGATCTTCGGGGGTGACACCGAGCCTCGCCAGCCTCCGCTTCGTCTCACGTACCGAGAAACCACAATCGATCAGGACTACGCTGTCGCCGCTGGAGACGACCGTTGCGTTGCCCCGGCTTCCACTGCCCAGAGAAGCCACGCGCACGGCGAAAATCGCCTACTGCAACTCGCCGTTCAAGGATTCCAAGATGACCTGTGCCGTGTCGGCGCGGCTCAAGTTTCCGTCTTCGTCGTGGACCGTGACGCGCGTCGTGGTTGAGGAGTCGGCGCGCAGTTTCACCTGAAATGGCAACTCCTCGGGATCGTCGTCCTTCCAGAAAGCGAGTTTCGAAAGCACGCCTTTATTCTCTTGTACGCCCACAGGACTGCGGTACTTGACAATGAACGTGAGCGCGTCGGGATCGCGATCCTCGATCAGGAAATTGCTCGCGTCGAGCGCGATCCCCACCAGGCGCCAGGACCTGGCAACAGGCTCGGCGACGGACAAGTACGGTTCACCATCCGGGGAAAGTCGAACGGTGGACCGGGGCGCTGCACCTTCCGGTCGGGACGCGAGCAGCGCGCGCGCCCTTTCTTCATCGGCACCCAGGAATACCATGAGACGACGCATCATGATCGCCTCAAGCTCCGGATCCCGAGGCCGCGGTTGCCAGATATACTCCACTGACGCGGCTGGCCCGGATTCCACCTCGACCACGCCGTAGTGGGTCAGATACAGCTCAGTGGTGCCGGGTTCACGGCCCGGCTCCAGCCGCACTCGGAACTTGTCCCGCGTATCCGCGGAATAGGCTGCATCGGCAACCTTGCGCAACAGATCGGTAATGAATCCTTGGGGAACGTCCGCTCGGTTCTCGACCCACTCGGTCTCGACCACACCGGTAATCGGATCCTCCAGCGCAACCGGAAGTCCGACGTCTTCCCAAAATCGACGGAGTCGCGGCCAGATATCTTGCGCACTGGCGTTGACGACCAGCCACCGCGCCTGCCCATCGCGCATCAAACGCACATTTTCCGGCTCGGGGAGAAGATCCTGGCGAACCTGCGTGCCCTGTGCCCTTTCCTTCGAGTAGTCGGAGAACGTCGCCGTCCCGGCCGGCCCAAGCTCGGGTACAACAAGGCTGTCGTCAATGGTGGACGCCGTCAAATCGGGCGGTACCTCCAGGGTGTCCACCGAACGGGCCCGTTTGTAGTCGGCGCGGCGGTCCGGGAGATTTTCCTCGATCGAGCTGCAGCCCACGAGTGCAATGCCAAGCAAGAGCACTGCGACGGATAATGTATTACGGCAATGAAATGGCATTGGCAGGCACGCGGTAGTTTTAGACAACTCCGGCAACCTCCATCGCCGCACGAACTTCGCCGTGGAATTCCTTGGCCAAGGGGATGAGCGGTAGGCGGATCCCCTCGGGCATCAACCCCAGCTGTGAGACTGCCCACTTTGCCGGAATTGGATTGGCTTGAAGGAACAGTGCCTTGTGCAGCGGCACGAGACGCTTGTCCAGTTCCACCGCTTCGTCCCGGCGGCCGGCCAGCGCCGCCTCACACATCTTGTGCATCAGCGCCGGGGCAACGTTTGCCGTAACCGAGATGACGCCCTTCCCGCCCGCC
>JBFGYN010000243.1:0-6182 GCA_041587415.1 Candidatus Competibacterales bacterium
AGAACAACCTGACCCAGGGCCGCCGTGAAGAAAAACCAGTGCAAGCCCGTCGCGACGGCCGCAGTCCTCAAAGTAGATTCGATGCCCGTCGCCCACCGCCAGATGGCCGTGCACGTAGGGTTCGAGCGCCGGATACAAGTCGCGCATCAAGTCGGCCTTTGCACCCGGCGCAACATTCCCCGCTGCGGGTCGTACCCAACGACGGCAAGGGCAAAAAACAATATGAGCGTGACGACAACAATCGCCAAGGACAGAGCGTTTGTTTGGCCGTAAAAGGCGAACCGAATGATCTCGACCGCATGTGTGAATGGATTGATACGTGCCAGTTGATATACGACGTTCGCACCCGATTCCTCCAACTTCCACAATGGATAGAGTGCCGTGGAAATGAAGAACATGGGAAAAATCACGAAATTCATGGTTCCGGCAAAGTTCTCCAATTGCTTGATGTAAACAGACAGCAATAGTCCGATTGCACCCAGCATCATTCCAGAAAGAATCATCGCGGGCAGCGCGTGCAGCCATCCGATCCAGGGCAGATCAACTTGGAATAGAGCGGCGACACCGAGAAACGCATAGGCCTGAAGAATAGACAGCAACGTGCCCGCCATCAGCTTGCACAGCAAGAGATACCAACGGGGGAGGGGGGCCGTCAGGAGCAACCGCATTACCCCCATTTCCCGATCGTAGACCATGGCCAATGAGGATTGCATGCCGTTGAACAGTAGAACCATACCGAGCAGACCCGGCACCACGTACACCTCGTACCGAATGTACGTTTCGTAGGGAGGGGCTATGGATACCCCGAACACATTCTGGAATCCGGCTGCGAAAACCAGCAACCACAGTGTGGGTCGCACGACAGCGGAGACGAGGCGCCCGGTCTGATGGGTGAACTTGACTATCTCTCGTTGGCAAACGGCAATCAGCGCCTGCAGAGCGTGATTCGGTGTCATGTCGAGCGCACGCTTCGAGGCCAGGCAACCGCGCGTATTCGGGCTGCCACAGCCCGTTCTCCGCCCCCGACATGACTTGTCCAAATAGTCATGGCTTCGCTGAGATATTCATAGGATCTGCCAAATGGTTCGTCATTCATATGCTCACCAAACACCCAGAGGAGCCTCTCGGAAGCGCCGCAACCGCACTCTCATCCGGAATTCCGGCGAGCGAAGACGACTAGCGCTTACATTCACTCTCCCGCTCGTCCACTCCCAGAGTGTCCAAATTGTTAGTGGCGTGGAGAAACCCTTGGATTGGCGCTCGTTCCACGACCCAGTTATGGGTTCCCAGCAGAATGGGTTGCCTCAGCTGCCGATTCCAGGACCGAAAGTTCAACCGATAGCCCTTGAACCCGTCTAGAATCAAGTCGTAGTCGAGCAGATAATCACGGAGCCTGCCGAACTCTGCGCTCCCGCTGCCCTGAACAGCGTTCCCAATGGCCTTGACGGCCATCCACGCAGCCCAATCGAAATCGCTCATGGGTCGCTTCGCCTTGTTTTCGAAGCGGCGCTCGAGCTGTGGTGCACCGTGGCGGTCCCAGGCCCAATGCCACGCCATGGGCGCCAGGCCTTCGCTTCCCACAACCGGCCGGGGACTGAGCGTCTGGTAAGGAACGCCCCGAGCAAACTCGCCCTCGCTGTCGGCGACGAAAATCACGTCGTGCGCCCCACCTGTGAGTAAAGCGACATTGTTCTTGGCCCGGTCCCGCGGGTCATTGCCGAGCACCCAAGGACGCCGGTCGACCAATTTCAGACCGTAACGTCTCGCCGTACGGGCGAAGGCCTCGGTGAGTGCCTCGTCGCTACTGGTGGGCCCTTCCAGCACCAAAATTTCGCGCCATTTTCGCGCTACCAGGTATTGACCCAGGGCATCCATCAACATGGCGTGGCTCGGGATGGTGTGCAGTAGATGCGGGTGACATGGCGTTCCGCGCAGGTCATCCTCCCGGGCGCTGACGTTGAACAACAGAAGTTCCAGAGCCCGTGTCGCCGATGCCAATTCGGCCAAAGGCTCTGAAGCGAGATCTACGACGAAAAATCGAACGCCCTCCGCGTGAAGCATTTCCACCTGGTCCGTCAGCGCCGATGCACTCGACGCGCGGACACGCTCCAACGAGAAGGTCACATTCGCCGCCGACCCGTGAAACCTGATTTCATCCAGCGCGACCTCTGCGCCGCTAAAGGGACGTCCGAGCGCCTCGGTCAAGTATCGCGCGTGGGTGCGGGTCGAGCGGTAGCGCTCATCGTTGCGCACTTCCAAATAGCCGATGACGAATTGGTCGTCACCAGCGAACACGACCCTGCTGATGGCTCCTACGGTAAGCAGCGCAAGCAATAAGGCGCGGATTCGCACTGGAGTCAGACCCTTGTTCGCGCAACGGTCGTCGCGCGGCCCGCGGCGGCCGATGCAACCAACTTGTGCTTACGCATAGTGATGTACCTAGGGTAGAACCTGGAACGGTCAGCGACGCAAGACGACGATTGCTGCCGCCTGGGTGTGACACGCGAGGCTCGGCGTCCGGGTCTTGTGAAGCCACGCTGTGCCGCGCCCCCAAGGCAAGAGGCTCGGGAAGACACCCGGTGTGATCTCCTCACTTGCGGCTCCCCGGTGCGCTTTCGCCCGTGATCGTCAGGAAAGCTCCGGCCAGACTGTCCGCATGGCAGCTTTCGATCATGGAAGCCGGCGTTCCCTCCGTGAGTACGCGCCCCTCGTGCAGCACGATAACTCGCGCCGCCTGTTCCGCTTCGTCCACGAGATGAGTGGCCCACAGCACCGCGAGACCGCGGACCTCACACAGCTCGCGCACGTAGCCTAATAGCTGCGCTCGCGATGCGGGATCGAGCCCGACAGTGGCTTCGTCCATCAACAGCAAGCTTGGCTCGTGCAGCAACGCACGGGCAAGTTCCACCCGCCGCCGGTTTCCACCGCTCAGCACGCGGCATGCCTTGGTTGCGCTCTCCGTCAGGCCGATCCGGCCAAGTTCGGCCGCGATTCTTTCGCGCATTCTTGCGCCCATTCCGTGCAGGCGGGCATGGAACTGGAGATTTGCCATGGCGGAGACGTCCAGATCCAGGGTCGGTTGTTGGAAAACGATACCCATGTGGGCGAGCGCCTGTATGCCAAAATCACGCAAGTCCTTGCCGTTGATGCGGATAGTTCCCGAATCCGGAACGAACAAGCCGCTCAGGAGTTGGAACAAAGTGGTTTTGCCTGCGCCGTTCGGACCAAGCAGTGCGACGAACTCCCCGGATTCGAACGCGAGACTGACGCCGTCCAGCGCCTTGACGCGGCCGAAGTGCTTGACCACATCGTGAACGTCCAAAACCGGAGCTGCCGTCATACCGTCTCCGCAAGTGGGGAATCCCCCAGTTCGCCGCTCAGTATCTCAGGATGCGCGGCAAGCAACGCTGTTCGCACGGCAGTGACGTCCGGGTCCTCGGGTTCGCGGGGCCTCGGCAACTCGATCCTGTGCTCGAACAAGACCTTCCCGGGACGGGGTGACAGAAAAACGACACGATCCGCAAGCGCCAACGCTTCTCTGAGATCGTGGGTCACGAACAAGACCGTGGGGCGCGAATCCTGCCACAACTCGACCGCCTGGCGGCGCAGGCGGTTCGCGGTCGGGGCGTCCAGGGACACGAACGGTTCGTCCATGAGCAACAGCTCGGGGGCAACTGCAAACGCACGCGCAAGGGATACTCGGCGCTGCATTCCACCGGACAGCTGTGCCGGGTAGGCGTCCGCAAACTCGTCGAGCCCTACCCGTCTGAGAGACGATCGCGCACGATCGCATTCGGACCCACCCAGCACTAATCGGACGTTTTCGAGGACCGTCAGCCACGGCATCAACCGGGGTTCCTGAAAAATGTAGGCGACGCGGGGACCGGGCGCGCCATTCCGGTGAAGCGAGCGGCCATCCGCCGACACGGCCCCGTCGAACTCCCGGTCGAGACCGCTCAAAATATTCAGTAGCGTGGTCTTGCCCGCACCCGACGGCCCGACGAGCGCTACGAACTCACCCGATTCGAGCTCCAACCGAACATTCTCGAGGGCAGTCAGTCCGGAGTCATACGCCTTTCGCCGGATTTCCAGACGAAGTGCTTTCACGATCTCCACCGCGCCAGCCGTCGATCCAAGGGCCTCAGGCATACTGTCTCGACCACCAAGACGGTGGCAGCGAAGGCCAGGGTGTAGGCTAGGATGCTGGTGATGTCGAAGAACTGAAAGAAGGTCCCGAGTTGGAAACCGACGCCATTGCTTCTCCCCAACAGCTCCACGACCAGGACGATTTTCCAGATGAGCGCGAGTCCGGAGCGGGCGGCCACCATCAGGTACGGATAAAGCTGGGGCAAATAGACCTTCGTCAGAGTGCTCGTGCGCGGGACCCGGAAAGCTTCCGCAACCTCCAGCAGTTTTCGGTCGACGGCCCGCGCGCCCTCTCGAACGGTTACGATCACGGTTGGAATCTTGTTCAGGGCGACTGCGATCACCGCTGCCAGGTCCGTGAGCCCGAACCAAATGTAGCACAAGATAATCGTCACCAAAGCCGGCAAATTGAGACCGACAATGAGCGCACCGTCGAGCAATGCGTCCGCGCGACGACTGCCGCCCATCAAGATGCCGACGGCGCTTCCGACGGCCATTGCAACCACGAATGCGGCCGCGACCCTTGCGAGGGTTACGGTAAGGTGATGAAGCAATTCCCCGTGGACCACGTGGCCCACCAGGCTTTCCAGCACCACTATCGGCGTCGGGAGGGAGTCCACGGTCAATGACACCGCGACGAACTGCCATAACAGCACGCAGCCGAACAGGGATAACCACCGAACCCACGGCCCAGGTTCCGTTACGGCCATGACTCGATCTCGAAACCATCCCAGAACGTGCCGGGGCTCAATTCGCGGCTGGTCCCGACGAGCTCGTCACCGCCCTCTCGTGCCAGCACCTCGAACAATTTTGCCGCGGCGGAACGCTCTGCCTCTCCGAACCGACGCGGTATTCCCTGACGAAAGGCGTCGCGAAGGGTGGCCAGGACGGCGTCGTCCTCCGCCCTGGTGATTGGACGGATTCTCTGCCACTCCTCGTCGGAATCGTGGAGAAGCCTCTTGGCCGCGCGGGAGGCCTCCAGGAACCCCACCAGCGCCGGCCCGTTTTCGGCTGCCCATGCTTCGTGGAATACCCAGCCCAAGAGCGGGACGGGGCGCTCGACGCCGAGTGCTGGCAGCACGTCAGAGACCCGGATCAGCGGCGCCATGCCGCGCGCTTCCAAACGCGCGGCGTAGTGCCAAAAATTGATTACCGCATCGAGTTCTGCTCTCAGAATCAATTGATTGATGAGGGGTGGGGAAGCAAACGATGCGTTGACCACGTCCGCCAGATCCTCGCCGGTCCGTTGCCGATTGTAGGCTCGGATCAAAAGCCAGCTTTTATCCACCGGGCCACCGGCAACACCGAGCCGCTTGCCGCGCAGGTCGTCAATTTCCAAAATGCCAGAAGCAGGTCGCACGACGAGGGACCCGACCGCGAGTGAGTAGGGCACGAAGGTGAATCGACGTCCGTCCGCGCGCTGACGCGAGACCCAAATCCAATCGGTCACGATCACATCCACGGCGCCACCCAGGAGTGCGACGGAAATAGCATTCGTGGACGCGAATTCGACAACTTCCAGATGGACACCGCGCTGGGATGCCAGTCCATTGGCTTGGATTGTGTCCAGCTCCCAGCCGACGGTTCCGAACTTGAGCGCAGCGACGCGTACGGGCGACGCCGCCCAGAGCATGGCCGGCAGTATCAACGTCCACACAAGAACGAGAAGCCGGCCGGCCAACCGAAGACCATATCGCCATTGAGTGCAGTGCATGTGCAGTCCCGATTAACCCAAATCTATGGGGCCCTGTACGACGCCATCCAGACATTGCCACGGCCTCAAATCAGTCTAGCAAAATCAACATCTGTGGCTTAGCCGAAAATTGCCTGGGGGCCGAGAATGATCGCGCAGGCCGCGGGGTGATCCAGCGTCGATCTGGGCGAGACCGAATGCCCCGCGATCCAGTGAATCTCGGGGCGGATCGAGCCGTCGCTTGTTCCAATTTGCAAGCAACCTGGACGCGAAAAGCGTGGCGGCAGCTGTCGGTTCCCCGAGGAACAAACGGGCCGCTCGCTGGCTCCCCGCATCATCCGGG
>JBFGYN010000244.1:0-6172 GCA_041587415.1 Candidatus Competibacterales bacterium
GCGGTGATCCAGTGAATCATCGCCCCTCGCCGAGCAAGTCAGGGCGAGCGAGAAACCGCCAGGGCCGGGGTAGGCCTTTGGCGGCGGTACACTATGTACGCCAGAACTGAGCCGCTAAACTGGACATGAACTTCTACCGATCAACCATCTGCGAGCTAGCCGAAGGCCGCCCTGGTGAAATATCCGGGCTATTCCGAACGTTGCATCGGGATCCGGAATTTTTCGCGGAGGACTGGCCGGATCAGCTTGTGTGATCGCACGAGACGGGTGGACAGAACCCACGAAATTCCGGATAGCGCCCCCGGTGACAGAGTGTCAATGGCTACTGTACGCACGAATCACTGTTTTCCTTGACGTAATTGCCCAAATTAGAGCGTCCTGGTGCAACGTTCGGGCTACGTTGCGCGATGGGTCTCTGGGCCCGTCAAAGTCGTGCCACTGCGTGCCGCCGGTCGGTCAGGTCCATCTCGAAGCCAGCGTCGTCGACGAGCACGACCTCCTGGCCCTTGCCCTGGCGCATCTGAAGCGCGCCCAGGTTGAGATCCCGCGGCAAGACGTAGATGAGCAGGGCACCTGAGGCGAGCGAGACAATTTTGGTTCGGCGATCCGGTTTTCGCTGAATGTCGCCACGAACCGCCTCGCGCAGCCAGGAATGGCCTGTGACGCGCGCGATGCCCGCGCTGTAGGCCTCGACTTCGCCGATAAAAAAGCGCGGCACGTCTTCGCTGAACAACCGCCGATGGCTGATCAAGACGAGTTCGCCAGGGCTGAGGATCATGTCCATGAATCTCGCTCCTCGTGGCTGGAAAGTTTTCAGTTCACCCCGAAATACGATGTTGTTGGTATCGCGAAGGGCAGTGAGCACACCCTTCCACTTCGGGCAGGAGCGACCATAACTCAGCCAATTCGAGAGAATCCAGCCCACAAACGGCCATTCACCGGGAAAAACCCTGCCACACTCCCCCATTTCAATTCAACGCCCATTCGTCGCGCCACTCGGAACCCGAACACGGCGCTCCAGGTTGCTGCTCTCGGCAGGCTGGCCGAACGGGATCGCCGGGCTAATGCAGGGACGGTCGCTGCTCCAGTTTGGCGATAATAGCCGATTCCACTTCCGCCAACTGCGCGAGCCTGCCGTACACGGCGGGCTCTTCGAAGTATGCGAGCGCCATGTCCGCGAACTGGTGTCCGTGCTTGGCCTCCGATCCGGCCAGCTCCCGGTAGAAATGTTTGAGCTGCGGGTCCTTGAGAGCTTCGTAGATCAATTTGAAACGCTCTGCACCCCGACACTCCACCAAGGAGGAAATCAGCAACCGGTCGAGAAACCGATCATCACGGCCATGTCGACAATGCTGCAGGAGCTCGTTCACGTAGGGATCGGGCGAGTCCTTTTGCAGCGTTAGCCCGCGGGACCGCATGAGACGGTAGACTTGCTCGAAATGTTCGAGCTCTTCCCGTGCGAGCGCAATCAGCCGATCCACGATGTTCGTGCGATCCGGGTACTTCATCACCATACTCATGGCGAGCGCGGACGCCTTTCGCTCGCAATTAGCGTGATCCTGGAGAAAAGCATCGAAATTGTCGAGTATGACGCTGACCCATTCCGGATCGGTGGCAACGATCAGATCGATGGACTTTTTGGCCATGTCAGCTTCGCATCACCCCTTGGTACGTAACATTGGCAAGGGCACGCCAAGGCGTTGGGACGGTACTGAATACCTTCGCAAACATCAACTTTCACCGCTCCAAATTGGTGCCGCACCGGACGCAGGGCTCGCTTTGGTGGTCACCGTTCCCGCCCACGACGAGCCGGATCTGCTGCGCACCCTGGAATCGCTCTCCGCCTGTGCCCGCCCGACGTGCGCCGTGGAAGTCATCGTTGGCCTGAATCTTCCTGAGGATTGCGCGCCGGCGCTACAAGCGCGCCATCGGCAACACCTGGCCGAGGCGCACGAATTCGCGGCCAAGCACTCCGCGCCTGGTTTTCGGGTCCATGCTCTCGACTACCCCGCGCTCCCCCAACGGCATGCCGGTGTCGGCCTGGCCCGTCGACTCATCATGGACGAGGCCGTGGCTCGGTTTCGCGCGGCGGGCAACGACAAGGGAATCATTGCGTGCTTGGATGCCGACTGCACCGTGGCGTGCGATTACCTGCAACAACTCGATGCGCATTTCCGCACCTATCCGGAAAGCCCAGCCTGCTCCGTCTACTACGAGCACACGCACGTCGATGACGCGCGGCTTCGGGCCGGAATCGTTCGTTACGAGCTCTACCTCCGCTACTATGTCCACGCGCTCCGATACGCAGGTTTCCCGTACGCGTTCCAGACCGTGGGCTCGAGCATGGCGGTCCGATCCGATGTATACCAGCGCGAGGGCGGCATGAATCGTCGCAAGGCCGGGGAGGATTTCTATTTTCTCTCGAAGATCATGGCGCTGGGTGGATTCAGCGAATTGCGGAGCACAACCGTCTATCCTTCCGCGCGGGTATCGCACCGCGTTCCATTCGGAACCGGCCGATCCATGGGCAAGTGGATCGCGGATGATCGGGGCGAGTGGCCGGTTTACCCGTTGGCAGCATTCGACTCGATCCATTCCCTGTGCACGCGAGCTGCCGAGCTGTGGTCCGTACCCCCGTCGATCGCAGCCGAGCTTAGCTGGATATCTCCCGAGCTTGCTCGCTACCTGGACCAGAATCGCTTTCGCGAGCAGGTCGCTGGAATCAGGGCGAATGCCGCTTCTTCCGTCACGTTCCAAAGGCACTTCTTTCGGTGGTTCAACGGCCTCCGAATTCTCAAGTATCTGCACTGGCTGAGAGCGCAAGGCCAGCCCCAGCAATCGGTCGAATCGGCGGCGGATGAGTTATTGCGTCGGGCCGGACAGCTCGGATCGGTGTCCGACCCCAGTCCGGAGGTGCTTCTGGGACACTATCGCCGCCTGGACCGCTCCGGCCGTCGGCTCCGGTTTGCTTAACCGCGCGGCTTCGCGGTCAGACGCTCCAACAGGTCGGTCCCAGGTAGACCGAGTCCATCGCGCATTTCACCGAGTTCCGCTTGCCCATACCCCACGTGCTCGGGCCGATGCGCATCTGAGTTGATGATGGTCAAGACCTGTCTCTCCGCGGCAATTTCCCAGAACGGGCGCCAGGGGTACATCGCACGCTTTCCCTGAGGCGTGTCGATCCAGGGTTTTCGGATGCCGTAACCGTTGAGCTCCAACGGCGTACCCGTGGCGGCAGCCGCCTCGCAGATATCTCGCGCCGCGTGGGCGCAATCATCATTCCAGACGTGGTTGCAGCAACCGTAAAGGTCCGGGTGGGCGATAAAGGCGAACAGACCACAATCAATGGTTTCGATTACTTGGTCGACGTACAGGCGCAGGTTTTTGGGCGCCACCGCGTGATCGAACGAACCGTACCAGCTATCGTCGACGCCAATATAGTGGCCCGCGCCAATGAGGTAATCGTAGTGCCGTTTTCCGAGCAGCTCGTCCTCGAAAAATGCTCGGAATTCCTTCACATACTCGCACTCCATGCCGAGCAGCACCCGTAATTTCGGAAACGCCTCGCGTGCCCTGACAACAGCACGCTCGTAGCCATCGATTTCCTCGAGCGCCATGCGAACGTTTCCCCACCGATTGTCCGGCAGCGGCGTGTGATCACTGAATCCCAGCACTTGCATGCCGATTCGGTCCGCGACACGCGCATAGTCGATGCACTCGCCCGAGGCGTGCTGACATCGATAGGTGTGGGTGTGGTAGTTCCTCTTTAGAAATCTTTGCAGCGGTTCGGGCATGGTCCTGTTTCCAATGACGGGTGCCCACTGTACCGCAGCACGACGCAATCCCTCACGCCCGGCGATACTTGAGGCACCCGCGGTGATGGGTTGGCGGGGGCGCGGCTTGCAAGCTCGTGAACCAGCTGTTCGACGCATTCAACCCAGCGGTCTTCGCACCGCCGTTGAGCGGTGCTACCCTGCCCGCCTCGTGAATTCGTAGGGGGATTATGCAGATGTCCGAACAACACGGCTCGATTCACTGGTCCGAGCTCATGACCCGTGACGCGGCCAAGGCCCGCGCTTTTTTCGCGAAGGTCGCCGGCTGGAACATTCAGGAAATGCAAATGGGCGACGGGCCGCCCTACCTGGTCTGCATGCAGGGCGAGAAGCCCGTCGCCGGAATCATGAACATGGAGGGGCCCCAATTCGACGGCACCCCGGCAATGTGGATGACGTACATTGCGGTCGACGATGTGGACAAGGCCTGTGAGACAGTATCGGCCGAAGGCGGAACGGTCGTCCAACCCTGCTTTGACGTGGAAGGTGTGGGCCGGATCGCGATGATCCAGGATCCGAACGGGGCGATGGTCGGGATCATGACGCCGGCGGCGCGCCCGGAGGAATGAGCGTGGGGCGCGCTGCGGGGCTCGGATCCATGCCCATAGCACCCGTGCGCGACCTGCGGACGGCGCTCGGCATCCACTGCGAAACCTTGGTTTTCGAAAAGGGCGGAATCCGGCCCGAAGGCCGGGAGGCGGAATTCGCAGGCGTCTTTCCTGACCGGGTCTCGATCGCGCGGCCGCCCAAAGACGCGTCCTACGATTGCCGCAACGTGAACCTGCGCGACCCCCGCGGTAACCTGATTGCCCTTGGAACGGCCCTACAACCGAGCGCGGCCGGTCCGGCGCTCTGACCCGAATACCTCACCGCACGAAAGGTCCCCCGTTGTGGCCCGCGAAATAATTCATGTCTGAACCAACGAGGACGGACGGTTACGTCGCGTTCGCCACCCGAAATGGCAGATTTCTGTCTTTCGGCTTCCTGATGGCACTTTCCTCGAGTTTCGGACAGACCTACTTCATCGGCGTTTTCGGACCAGGCCTCCAGGCGGAATTTGGTCTCAGTCACACGGCCTGGGGCACGATCTACATGATTGGGACCTTGGCAAGCGCGGCGGTTCTGCCTTGGTCCGGCAAGCAGATCGACCGGCTTGACCTGGCCCGGTACACGACCATCGTTTTCGTTCTCATGGTTGGGGCTTGCGTGTTCATGTCCCAGGTCAATGGTTCCGTCATGCTCGTCGTTGCCATTTTCTTGTTGCGCCAGTCGGGCCAGGGACTCATGAGTCACACGGCCATCACCAGCATGGCGCGCTACTACGATCACGAGCGTGGCCGCGCGATTGCCGTAGGGTCGCTCGGTTTCGCGGCGGGGGAAGCGATTCTGCCGGTCGCCGCCGTGCTGGCGATCGGGGCCGTCGGCTGGCGCGTAACGTACGGCAGCATCGGTATCGGCTTGGCGGTCGTCTTGATGCCGCTGGCCTTCGTACTCTTGGCTGGGCACCAGGAGCGGCACCGGAGCCACCTGGCCCGCATGACGGTCCCCGGCGAGACGGACGCGCCCCGCACTGTGTCGTGGAATCGCGCCCAGGTACTCGGCGACCCGCGATTCTACCTGATACTGCCCGCCGTTCTCGCGCCGCCCGTCGTGGTCACCGCCATGTTCTTCCATCATTTGAATCTCGCGGACGTCAAGGGCTGGTCACATGCCTGGATCACTTCGAGCTACCCGGTTTACGCCGTCGCGGTCGTGGTCGTTTCACTTGGCTGCGGACAACTCATCGATCGCCTTGGAGCAGTTAGGGTGATGCCCTTCATGCTCGCACCCATGGCCGCCGGCATGACAATCGTCGCCGTCTTCGCGAGCCCCTTGGCGGCCTGGCCTTATCTGTTCTTGCTTGGCGTCAGCGTAGGCGTCTCCCACACGGCCGGGTCGGCGCTGTGGGCAGAGATCTACGGTGTCGGCTATCTTGGCTCGATCAAGAGCATGATTACTGCCATGGCGGTGTTCGGGTCGGCTCTTGGCCCCGTATTCATGGGCGGGCTGATGGATTTTGGGGCCAGCGCCGAACAAGTGTGTCTGGTCTTCGCAGCCTACGTCGTTCTGGCTGCGTGCCTGCTCGCGCTCGGCTTGGGGGGAGCACCGCGTCGGTGATGGGCCTCTCGGTGTTCGGCACGAAAACGACACGCCGTCCCGGGATTTAGTCTGGCGCATCGATCGAGTGGAAGCCCTTGAACGGTGGCGCGACCGGCCGGGCAGAGTTGCTAACCGGCCTTAGTCGAGTAGATCAGCCATTGCTGGCTTTCACCCTCACAGAACCGGACGTGCGGCGTTAC
>JBFGYN010000245.1:0-6168 GCA_041587415.1 Candidatus Competibacterales bacterium
CACGGAGGAAGCTTTCATGCTTTCTTGGAAAGACCGACTTGCCGATTCGATCGCACCTGAGATCGGCCGCGAGATCGATGTGTTCGAGACCCAACTGGCCCTGAAACGGCAAGGAAAGGTCGACGACAAGCTGTTTGCCGAAACACGCCTCCGGCGCGGCATCTACGGACAGCGTTACGACAACGGGCAGCGTCACGACGGTGTCGACACCCGAACGCTTCCGTATCCGTCCGGTGATCTGCTCAAGGGGCCGGACACGGTTTGGGATGCGCCGGGCATGCAGCGAATCAAGATCCCTTTTGGCGGCCTTGATCCGGACCAGATGGACGAACTGGCAGCCACGGCCGAAGAATACTCGGATGCCATCTGTCACGTCACGACACGCCAGGACATCCAACTGCACTACGTAGACATCGACGACACCCCCGACTTGATGCGCCGCCTGGCGTCGGTAGGCATCACGACGCGAGAAGCCTGCGGCAATACCGTTCGCAACGTTACGGCTTGCCCCTTGGCAGGTGTCTGCCATGACGAAACCTTCGACGTGACGCCATACGCCAAGGCCTGCTCCAAGTTCTTGCTCGGGCATCCCGACACACAGGACATGGGGCGCAAGTTCAAGGTTGCCTTCTCGGGCTGCAAACACAAGGCCTGCGGCCTGACGAACATGCACGACTTGGGCTTCATCGGGAAAGTTCGGACCGAGAATGGACGGACCCAGCGCGGCTTCGAGACGGTGCTCGGCGGCGGGCTCGGAGCAGTCCCCTACGACGCCAAACTGTTCGACGAGTTCGTGCCGGAGACAGAGATTCTCCCCTTGGCCCAGGCGGTGTGCCGCGTGTTCGCACGATTGGGCGAGAAGCGCAACCGCGGCCGTGCCCGAATGAAATTTCTGGTGGACAAGAAAGGCATCGACGAGTTTCGGCGACTTGTATTGGAAGAGCGCAAGAGCCTCCGCCAGGACGATGCCTGGACGTCGTACCTGGACGAACTGCCCGCCTACGGGGAGAAACCGCTCCGAGTCCCGCGGCAGATCAACGGAGAAACCCTGAGTACCGACTATCAGGATTGGCGGGCAACGAACGTATACCGCCAAAAACAAACCGGCTATGCTGTTGCGACCGTGACCCTGCCGCTGGGTGATATCACCTCCTGGCAAATGCGACAGCTTGCCGACGTGGCACGTCGTTTCGTGGGTGAGAACATCCGCACGACGGTCGAGCAAAACATCATCCTGCGATGGGTGGCCGAATCGGACCTGCCGGACTTGTACGATGAATTGAAGCGCATCGGTTTGAATTCACCAGGCGCTAGTACGATCGAAGACGTCGTGGCCTGCCCCGGCACCGACACGTGCAAACTGGGAATTGCCTCGTCGAGAGGGCTTGCCGCCGAATTGCGGGAACGTCTGGTCGACAGGCACGGGACGATCCCGGCGCCGATAAGGGACCTACACCTCAAGATGAGCGGGTGTTTCAATTCCTGCGGGCAGCATCATTTGGCCGACATCGGCTTCTACGGGGTCAGCCGGACGATTGGCGGGGCAAAAGTGCCTCACTTCCGCGTTCTGATGGGAGGACAGTGGGACAATAATGCAGGCTCCTACGGGCTGACGATCGGTCCCGTTCCGTCGAAGCGCGTTCCCGAGTTCGTGGACCGCATGACGCAGAAATACCTGGAGGAACGCGAGGGGGAGGAATCGTTTCGCGAGTATTCGAAGCGAATCGGCAAAAAAGCCCTGAAAAAAATCGTCGACGAGTTCTCCGAGGTGCCACCTTATTCCGTGGACCCTTCCCTTTACTCGGACTGGCGTGATCCGCGTGAATTTACCATCAGCGATATCACCACCGGCGAGTGTGCGGGCGAGGTCGTGCCAAAAATTCAGTTCGATTTGCAGGCGGCGGAGCAACGTTGCTTCGACGCCCAAATCCATCTGGAAGAGAACGATTTTCGCAAGGCCGACGAAGCCGCCTACGCGGCCATGCTCCAAGCCGCACAAGGGCTGGTTCGCACGCAGCTTTGGGACATCGAAGACGACCCGGATCGCATCGTTAACGAGTTCAAGGCTCGTTTCTACGATACCCAGCTCTTTCAAGGCAAAGACGCTGGACAATACGCTGGCGGCAAGTTCGCCCTCTATCTCTTGAGCCGGCACGAAGACGTGGACCGCCAGTTCAGCGCCGACAATGCTCGCCACCTGATCGAAGAAGCGCAGCTCTTCATCGAGGCGGCATACGCATTCAACGACAGAATGGCGGCCTGAATCAGCCGGATGTGACGCTCGCGCCCACACCCGACGCATGTTTTCGGGGTGGCCGGTAGTTTTTCTCCACTCAGGGTAATCCGTTCGGAACACGATATGGACCTACACAGAATCGGCGTGAAGTTGTTCCTCGAAGACAATGCGAAGTTGGACCTACTGGATCTCATACCCGTGTTTCATCGATGGATCCAAACTCATTCCCTCGACGGACTGCTTATCGATGTGGCGGACTACAGCCACCTGGACCGGGGGCCGGGTATTCTCCTGGTCGCCCACGAAGGAAACTACGGGTTGGACGAGTCCGGTGGCCGGCGTGGTCTGGTCTACTACAGCAAGCGTCCACTGGCGGGAACACTTTCGCAGAGAATCGAGTCGGTTTGCCAAAGAGCTCTGACAGCGTGCCGTTTGCTCGAGGAGGAACGGTCCCTGGATGACAGCGTGCGGTTCGTGGGTAACGAGCTGGAGCTGTTTTTCAACGACCGCCTCCGTGCGCCCAACACGCATGAAACCATGACCGCCGTGCAACCGGCCATAAGCGAAGCCCTGGCGCGGCTCTACCCGCAGGCGGACCCGTCGCTTTCCGCCGATCCAGACCCAAAGGCTAGGTTCTCCGTGCTCGTTCGGGTGCCCTCGCCAACGGATGCGGCGACCTTGCTGGAACGCTGCCGGGCCGCGTGAAAGGGCGCTCCCTGACGGCCACCCTCATCGGTGGCGTCGCAGTGGTGCTTTGGGCACTGTTGGCGCTGTTCACGACCGGCGCGAAGGGGATTCCCCCATTCCAGCTCTTGGCCATGAGCTTTGCGGTCGCTTTCATTGTCAGCGCTGTGGTGCTCATGGCACGTGGCCCGGCATCGCTGGCGCGGCTCAAGCAGCGCCCCGCCGTTTGGCTGCTGGGGGTAAGCGGTTTGTTCGGCTATCACTTCTTCTACTTCGTCGCACTGGCGAACGCTCCACCGGTCGAAGCGAGTCTCATCGCATACCTTTGGCCCCTTCTGATCGTAGTGTTTTCGTCGGTGCTGCCGGGAGAGCGCCTGCGTTGGTTCCACCTGGCAGGGGCAAGCTTGGGACTGACGGGCGCTGCCCTGCTGGTAACCGATGGCGGCACCATCGCATTCGACTCCGAATACCTGCTGGGGTACTGCGCCGCAATTGCATGCGCCCTGACCTGGTCGAGCTACTCGGTTGCGAACCGGCTATTTGGACAAGTTCCGACCGATGTCGTGGGCGGCTTTTGCGGGGCCGTCGCCGTCTTGGGCATGATTTGTCACATGCTCCTGGAGGAAACGGTCGCTCCCGGGGCTTGGCAATGGCTCGCGATTCTCGGGCTGGGAATTGGGCCGGTCGGTGCGGCCTTCTTCGTCTGGGACTACGGAACCAAGCACGGCAATATC
Organism: Candidatus Competibacterales bacterium; assembly: GCA_041587415.1. Lineage (GTDB taxonomy): Bacteria > Pseudomonadota > Gammaproteobacteria > Competibacterales > JAHEDQ01 > JBFGYN01. The sequence goes on from JBFGYN010000245.1 coordinate 3,655, forward strand.
CAGGTGCTCGGTGCCCTCTCGTACGCTGCGCCGCTGCTTTCGACACTGGTCCTGATCGCATTCGGAAAAGCGGAGGCCACCTGGGTCGTGGCCGGTGCTTGCGCACTCATCGTCGCGGGCGCGGTGTTGGCGTCCCTGGAGATGCTGCGATGGAAAACGGCGGTAAGCCGGGCCCTATGAAAAGCAGTGTTTAGGGCATGCGATGATTTGCGCCTGTTGCCGGAACGGTGATTGGGCAGTGTGCTCACCGTTCCGGCAACTTCTACCCTGGTGCGGGTTCCGTTAGATTCAGGAGGCTCACTCCGTCGAATATGGTAGTCCGCGAATGAACGACACGTTATGGGAACCCCCACAAGAGAGGATTCGTAACAGCAATCTCACGTCCTTCATGGCAACGGTCACTGCAGACTGGGATGTCACGCTGTCCGAGTACCCCACTCTGTATCAATGGTCGGTCGATGAGCCGGAGAAATTCTGGCGTTCACTGTGGTCCTTCGCGCGCATCGTCGGAGACGCATCCGGCTCCGCGACGCTGACCGATGGCGATCGTATGCCGGGCGCCTCGTGGTTTCCGGAAGCGCGACTCAATTTCGCCGAGAACCTGTTGCGGCGGCGCGATGACGGCGATGCCATCGTCTTCTGGGGCGAAACAAAGGTGCGCCGGCGGGTCAGTTTCCGCGAACTGTACGAGCGAGTGTCGCAATTGGCCGGAGCGCTGCGACACGAAGGCGTCGGGCCGGGTGATCGGGTGGCCGGTTACCTTCCGAACATGCCCGAAGCGGTTATCGCAATGCTGGCGACAACCAGTCTCGGGGCAGTTTGGTCCTCCTGTTCGCCGGATTTCGGGGTACGAGGCGTAGTGGACCGGTTCGGTCAAATCGAACCCAAGGTCCTGATTGCCGCGGAAGGCTACCTCTACAACGGCAAGCGTTTGGACGTCCTGCCAAGGATTGCGGAAGTCCGGGAACTCGTTCCGACCTTGCAACGGGTAATCGTCGTTTCCTACGCGAACCCGGAACCCGACATCTCCGCGGTTCGGGATGCAACCGGCTGGGACGAGTACCTGGACAGCCAAAAACCGGACGAGATCAGTTTCGCGCGACTCCCGTTCAATCACCCGCTCTACGTCATGTTCTCCTCCGGAACCACCGGCGTACCCAAGTGCATCGTGCACGGCGCAGGAGGTACCCTCCTGCAGCAAATCAAGGAACACCTGCTGCACACGGACGTCAAGGCGGGGGATCGGGTATTCTACTTCACGACTTGCGGCTGGATGATGTGGAACTGGCTGGCCGCGGCACTGGCCGCGGAGGCGACTCTGCTGCTCTACGACGGCTCGCCGTTCCATCCGAGCGGTAACATTCTGTTCGATTTCGCCGACGCAGAGCGCATGACCGTGTTCGGCACGTCCGCAAAATTCATCGATGCCTGTCACAAGGCAGAGTTGGTGCCCAAGGACAGCCACGACCTCACGAGCGTCAGGGCGATTCTCTCCACTGGGTCACCGCTCGTTCCGGAGAGCTTCGACTACGTCTACGAGCATGTCAAATCCGACGTGCAGCTCTCCTCCATTTCCGGCGGTACCGACATATTGTCCTGTTTCGCGTTGGGGTGCCCGATTCTACCGGTTCGTCGTGGTGAGTTGCAGTGTCGGGGGCTGGGCATGGCCGTGGAGGTCTGGAACGATGCGGGCAAACCCGTGCGCCGGGAAAAGGGCGAACTGGTGTGCGTCAAGCCGTTCCCGTCCATGCCCATCGGATTCTGGAACGATCCGGATGGCACGCGCTACCGTGCGGCGTATTTCGAGCGCTTCCCGGGCGTCTGGTGCCACGGCGACTACGTGGAACTCACCGAGCACGATGGCCTCGTTATCTATGGCCGCTCGGATGCGGTGCTCAATCCCGGCGGAGTGCGCATCGGTACAGCGGAAATCTATCGGCAAGTGGAGCAGATCCCGGAAGTGCTGGAAGCGCTCGTTATCGGACAGGATTGGGCGGACGACGTTCGGGTAGTGCTCTTCGTGCGTCTGAGGGACGGTCTCGTCCTGGACGAGGACATCAGAACACGCATCAAGAATCAGATTCGTTCGAACACGACCTCGCGGCACGTGCCGGCCAAAGTGGTGCAGGTGGCCGACATACCGCGGACCAAGAGCGGAAAAATCGTGGAACTCGCGGTACGCGACGTGGTTCACGGACGCCAGGTCAAGAACAGGGAGGCACTGGCCAATCCACAAGCCCTGGAGCAGTTCAGGGACCTGCCCGAGTTGCTTGATTAGCCGAGAAAATGATCCCGGACAACCGTTAGCCCGGATACTTCATCAGGGACCCCGGATGCTGGCGGAATTCGCAGCCGTCCTGGCGCCGCTCTGGAGCGAAAGTTGTAGCCGTAGCTACAACTTGAATGAAGAGCAAGTCAGGGCGAGCGAGAAACCGCCAGGGCCGGGGTAGGCCTTTGGCGGCGGTACACTTTGTACGCCAGAATTGAGCCGCTAAACTGGACATAATCTTCTAC
>JBFGYN010000246.1:0-6149 GCA_041587415.1 Candidatus Competibacterales bacterium
GAAAGGATAATCGATGCCGGCGTCAGCTGGTGGCGGCTCGACCTGCGCGAGTTCTGGCAGCATCGTGAGCTGCTCATGGTGTTCATCAAGCGCAACATCTCGACGCGATACCGGCAGATGCTCCTTGGCGTGCTCTGGTCGGTGCTGGAGCCGCTCGCGCTGCTGTTGATGATGACCGCGGTGTTCGGCTTCTTTCTGAGGGCGCCGAGCGACGGTTATCCCTATCCGGTATTCGCATTTGCCGCACTCATCCCGTGGCTGCTCTTCTCCAAGGCGGCCATGAGTGCCGCCGGGAGCCTGCTCGACAACATGGGCCTCATCTCGAAGATCTACTTCCCACGACTCATCCTGCCCGTGAGCGCGGTCGCCCGCGACATGTATGACGCGATCATCACGCTGCTCATCCTGGTTGTTCTGGCCGCCGCATTCGGCTTCTGGCCGACCTGGAAGCTTCTCCTGCTGCCGGTGGTCGTGGTGGCGGCGACGATCGTCGCGCTCGGCATCGGTCTCTGGCTCGCAGCGGTGATGGTCCGTTTCAGGGACCTGCGCCCCCTGCTTACCATCGTTCTGCAGCTGGGCTTCTACGCCAGCCCGATTCTCTACAGCCCGACGGTCGTCCCCGAGCGGATCCTGCCCTTCTACCAGCTGAATCCGATGTATTGGCTCATCGAGCTGTCCAGATGGATCATGCTCGGAAGGAGCATAGCAATCACGGACTCGCTCTACATCTCGGCCGCCCTGACTTTGCTGCTCCTGCTGTCAGGGATCTTCGTGTTCACGTTCAACGAGCGAGCGACGGTCGATGTCCAGTAACAGAAACCTCGCGCTACGCGTCGAGTCGCTAGGCAAACGCTACGTCGTCCCAGAGCGGGTGCACCACTCGGGGAATTCGCGCCGAGCCGCAATCTCCCAGCACCTGAAAGAGTTCTTTCCACGACTGCTGGGACGCGACGAGCGCGACTACTTCTGGGCGATCCGCGATCTCTCCTTCGACGTGGAGATGGGCGAGATCGTGGGCATAATCGGCAAGAACGGCTCGGGGAAAAGCACCCTGCTGAAAATCCTCTCCGGTGTGACCGTCCCGAGCGAAGGCCGTGCCATCACTCGGGGGCGCGTCGGCTCCCTGCTCGAGGTGGGAACCGGCTTTCACCCCGATCTGAGCGGCCGGGAGAACGTCTTCCTGAATGGCGCGCTGCTGGGAATTCAGCAGGGAGAGATCCGCGCCAAGTTCGACGAGATCGTCGAGTTCGCTGACGTTGGTCAGTTCATCGACGTTCCCGTGAAACGCTATTCGAGCGGCATGTATGTCCGGCTCGCCTATGCGGTAGCGTCGATGCTCCGCTCCGACATCCTCATACTCGACGAAGTGCTGGCAGTCGGTGACGCGGAGTTTCGGGAGAAGAGCCAGCGCAACATGGAGGCGTCGGCGAGGAGCGGGCGAACCATCCTGTTCGTAAGCCACAATACTCGCGCGGTTCGCGACCTCTGCCATCGGGCTATCGTGCTCAAACACGGCAAGATAGTCTTCGAAGGTGACGCCGACGAGGCGTGCAATTTCTACCTTCGCGACGTGAGCAAGATCAAGGACAGCAAGCGAGATCTCGCAGAGCTGCCTGCGTTCGTGGACCTGAGTGAGGCGGTCGGCTTTTTCGATAGTCGAGATCAGCTCGTGATTAACTCAATCGAAACGATTGACGCACACAATCGACCGAGCCGTGTCTTTCAGGTCGGTGCGCCAATGACGATCCGAATCGGCTACGAGCATGCCAATCGCCCGTCGCCGTACTTCACCGTCATGTTCCACTCCATTGAAGGTGAGCGAGTCAGCACCCACTACAGCACCCACCAACGGACTGAGCTGCGGGTTACGGATCGGGGGATCGTTGAGTGCAGACTCGACGCCGTGATGCTCGCTCCAGGGGAATACTCGATAATGATCGACTTCGGCGATCGGGTCGACGGATTCTCGTCACTGGACTGTGTTCCAGACGCGACACAGATCCGCGTCGAGCTCGGTGATTATCTTGGACCGCCCGGCTTTATTCCCGGTCAGGGATTTGTTGCCCAGTCCACCACGTGGACGTCCCATCCGACGACGCGGGAATCACAGTCGACATGAGGCCGCCAGGACGCGCTGCACATGAAGCCCTCTCAGTCGCATCTCGGTACGATGGGAGATGAGTTTGTGCTGCCCGTATTCGACGGATGTGTATCCGGTCATGCGCGCGTAGCAATCCGAAAGCCTCGAGATTGTGCGTCGGACGCGCTCAGGCAGACCGTCATGCCGATGGATGGCAAGTGTGTCGTGATCGCGATTTCTTCTCATCACGACACAACGGGCGCGAGCCGGATGTCTCGGCCAGATATCACCTGAAATCCCTCACCGTTCACTTCGAGCATGGCTTCGCTTCTCTATATGAGCGAGCACCTGCGATGCGGCGAATCGGACTCCGTCCGGGTTCCAATGCCGATCCAGAGGGTAGTATAGCGAGGCGTCTCGTCTCTGCGTTTCCTGCACAAATGCCGGGAACAGATCCAACAGCTCGAAGCCGTAACGCGATGCACAGCGCCGAAGCTCGCGGCTCGACGCAGCGGTGTCGAACTCGAGCGTCGGGTATATCTCCCTGGCGCTCTGAAGGAATTCCGCACTCACTTGCGCGGCGCTTGGCACGGTCACCACCAGGAATTCACTCCCTGCCCCTTCGGCAAGGTCCTTCGCAATACCGAGGGAGGTGCAGGTCACCCGCCAGGCTTGTTCGAAAAGCTCCTCGTACCGTTCCTTTGTATGACGACTTCGCCCGAGCTCCGGATCGAACGCCTTGAGGATTTCACCGTAAGTAATATTGGGATCGTGGTCCCGGAGCACTGCGGTCGGCCGGGTGTTACGGATGTTCGTCTCTCCGCCCAAGCGAGAGAGCAGAAGTTCCTCCAGGGCGAAGTACAGAACGCTATCCTTCCACCACGGGCGCCTTTCAATCGACTCCAGCGCCTGCATCTGGTTCTTCGCAATGAGTTTCTTGTTGCGCTCGTGGTCCGGGTAGCTGTACCTGATGTCTCCAGCTTGATCGAACTCGATGTGTGGAGACGACGGTCCAGCTACGGCTGCTCCATACCTCGCCTCCACCTGCAACTCGCGGGAATCGTTGTGGAGATCATTGTTCATGGCAAAGAACAACAGCACCAGATCCGGCTGATACAGAAGTCCCTCTTCCCGCAAGGTGATATGCGATTGAATCGTTCCGTAGCCCCGCACCCCCAGATTGATCACCTCATAGCCATGGTCCGACAGCTCTGCCTCCAGCAGATACGCCAAGGACTGCGTGCGCCTCACATAGTAGCCTTCAACGAATGAATCTCCGAGCAGCACGATGCGCTTCCTGGCTGCAGGCTTGTGAAAGTCGCGGTCGAGATCGCGGAAGCCCCGGACGTTGGTGCGACTCGTGACGACGTAGTCGAGAGTCTGGATGACGTTCAGGTTATTGGGGCGCAGGCTCCACCCACGGGTTGGGTGTGCTTGCATCTGACCGCCAAGCCCCGGCTCCGGTCTCGGGACGAAAACTGTGCCGAACAGTGCCAGCCGGATCACCACTTCGGCGACCGGTAATACCGCGAGCAGGATGGCAACATTGATGAGCACGACTCGGATTCCGAGCGGGCCAATGCACCAGAGTGCGCCCGCCACGGTCATTACTCCGGCGATGATTGCCGCGGTCGGATGAAGGGACCGAGGAGCGCGGATCGAATACAACGAAACCGATGATCGGGGATCCTCGTTTGCCGGGGTCGAGAACAGTAGATAAGTGTCCCAATGCGAATACCGTCCGTTTCCGAGCTGTCGGATCTCATCATGGACAGCGTGATCAGGCCCAAGTGGGATTCCTGCTCTGAATAGCTCCAGTCGTGACCTGTTCGGTTGCTCGTTGTTGTCACTGGCCAGGACGAGCGGAAACATGGAGTACTGGGCGAGCTGCACGATGTACGCATGACCTTGCTCCGCTGCGATTTGGTCAGGCGAGATTTGAACCGAAAGCTCCGGTGCCAGGTTCGCGATTGCGTACAGGCTCAGATCCACCAGTACAAGCCCGACAAGCACCACACACCGGGCCTTTCTCGAAGGCCGCGTGATCCAGTCGACTCTGAAACCGCGTGACGTGCTCATGCGGCCCGAAGGTTAATGGAGGCGAGTAATGGCAACAAGACCGACATCGGCAGGACGTCGTGCGGCGTAGACTCCACCGCCTTGGCTTCGCAGGGACAAGAGAGTTGGACCAGGTCCGAGTCGATGGGCCGCCGAGGCGAAAAGGATACGCGCTTGTCGGGCGGACTCGAATGCAGCAGCGGATGGCACGATGCCGGAGTGTTCCGATCGTTGTCTCGGAGTCCCCACCCGATCACCTCAATCCGATTGACCGGGCATGCCACGCCCTGGTCTGAGGCAGCGTCGCCATGACGAGCATCGATACGGTCCGACACTCTCGAACAACGTCGTCCCCACTGCCCGCATCTCTACGGAGCTGTCGGTATCGTTCTCAGGTCGTAAACAACGTATTTGTCGTTCTGAAAGGCGATCGGCAGATCGAGAACTGCGTGCGAATGTGGGCCGCACGTCCATTCAGGCGGTAAAGTTCCCGGCTTGAACCCGAGTGCGAAGTCGAGTCTCGGAAAGTGCTTCTTCGTCGTGCGGAGGCGATCTTCAGTGCTGATGAGTCGACGATAGCCTTTCTCGAGAAGACACAATATCCCTCCTTCTGCCGCGATGTGCTGAGCCACCTGCTCGGGGCTTTGGCCGTGCAGCTCGACGTCGTACAGCTTGCGCAGCAGGGCGAGTTCGCGAGGAACCAGATTGAATACGTACACCGAGACGCCAATGTAGTAATAGTCCACCAGATTGGAACGGCGGGACAGATAGACGGCGTATGGATAGGGCGGCATCAGAAACAGTGCCTCTTTGGGCGTGCTCGTGCGCATCCAGTCCATGACGGCGTTCCAGCTGTCTGGATAGCGATCCATGCGAGCATCTATTCGCCGCTGGGCTTCCGCAATGGCGGAACAAAGCAGCGCGACCACCGCCGCCGCAGTGACAGACGCCGCGACCAGGTTCCAGCGTTGCAGGACCGACGTCATCCGATCCGCCAGGCGATGTCGACTGCCATGTTCAACATGCATGAGGACGGCGGGCACGACGACCAGCATGATCAGGGCAACGACTTGTGCGTTGCCAAGCGAGATGAAGTGTGATAGCGCCAGCGCCGACAGGAGCATTGCGCCCGCCATTGACGTTCGTTGTCTGAATGCAAGCGTGCAAATCATCAGCACGGCTGCCGTCGTAACAAGGAACAGAACCCGGCTGGGTACTGCGCCAGCGAGTCGTGGCCAGGGAAGGATTTCCACCGACACGAACCCCGTCGCCGCCGCGATGGCGCCGATAGCGACCGTCGCCAGGAGCCGATCCGGCACGCCCTTCGGAAACTGGCGATATGCCATGAGTCCAAGCGACATCAGGAGCGCAAGGAGAACCACCAGACGGGAGAACGCGGCGTGGTCCCAGATGAACACGTGAAATGGCTTGCGAAACGCCATGAGCGCCCACCAATCCGTTTCGTCAAATGTTGCATTCGGTCCGCCGTCCGGGGTTAGCATCGAGACCAGGAGTGGTGTTGCGCCTAGGAGCGAAATGCCGAGCCCGACGGCGGCCGTCATCACCGCCGGGCGCACTGCTGGAAGGCGCTCCAGTAGTGCTCCCAGCGCAAGGATGGCAATGAGTCCCAGGCCATAGCCCGGATGGAGGTTGAACAGCCCGCCAGCGAGCAGGCACGCCGCGTAGTGCCTCCTCGGGCTTCGGGCGTAGACGAGCCATGCGCCCCAGATGCAAAGCGCGAGGCTCTGGCCCATCGCACCCGTCTGGAGCCGCGGCTCGAACGCGAGCAACGGATAACCGATACTGGCTTCATGCACACGACTGAACGGAAGCGCGATGAGCAGCAGCGGCGCTGCCCATACGCTCCCTGCGAGACGGGCAGCGACAATCCCGAGAACGCCAGCAGCGCATACGACGCTCATCGCCCAGCCAGCAATGTGCGCCTCGACCAGGCCAATCCCCGTCAGCCGAGCAAGTCCATGGAACACATGCGGCGCGAGAAAGCTAAGGC
>JBFGYN010000247.1:0-6148 GCA_041587415.1 Candidatus Competibacterales bacterium
GCGATGGTACGCTCCATCAACGACATGGGCCACGCCCTTGGAAAGCGCACTGTCGCTGAATTCGTGGAAGGCGCTGCGATCCTGCGTACCCTAAAAGACGAGGTGGGGGTCGACTACGGTCAAGGCTACCATTTCGGTCGCCCACGGCCCCTGGACGAACTCGCTCAACGTTCCGATCAGGTTTGATTCGTCAACAGCCCGGGGCAGATGGCCTCGATCAGGCTCTGAGTGGTGCGTCTCGCTACTGTCAATGGCTGGGCTGCCGCCCTCGAGCGCAGCTGGGCGCTTTCGCAGCGGGTCCGGAAGGCAGCACGCGCGCGCTGCCCCCGTGTGTCAGGAAGCTTCCGATGGCTCAATACGCTTTTGGATTTCGCAGACAAGAAAAAAGGGTTGTGATCATCCACAACCCCTCTGCTGGCGCAAGCAACGACGCATCAGCTGCGTCGCGAAAGTCAACGTCGAGCGCTGCTTCTAGTTATTGTTCATTGACTTGAGGCCGAATCATTACAGATTTCGACCCTCAATGCCACCTTCACGTTTTCGCGAGCCCGAATTCTTCGACGCCGTGCCCCATTCGGGCCGGCGAAAAACGCCCCGTTCGCCGCGCCTGATCCGGTCAATGGCGCTTGGGGTGGGCATGGCGACGCAGGCTCGACCGAGGAGCAATGTGGTTCCCGTCACCATTGCGTCGGGTAGCTGGACTGGCCGCGAATATTCACGATGGGCCAACCCCTGCGGCGGGCGTGCGTTTTCAAAATTGGGTCCGGGTGCACCGTTACGGGGTGGTCGACCCGCTCGAGCAGTGGCAAATCATTGTTGGAATCGCTGTAGAACCAAGATTCGGCCAGTTGCTCATCCGTTTCCGAGAGCCACTCCTCGAGACGCTGGACCTTGCCCTCTCGCAGGCACGGGATTCCCTGGACGAGTCCCGTAAAACACCCGTTCAGCATCTCAGGTTCGGTTGCCAGCAGCACGTCCACGCCGAGAAAGTGCGCAATGGGCTCGGTCAGGAAGTGGCTGGTGGCTGTAATGATCATCAAGGTGTGTCCGGCCGCTCGGTGGCTGGCAAGCAGGTCGAAGGCTCCCTCCGCGACACGGGGCCGGATGCACTCCTCCAGATATCGTTCGCGCCACGAAAGGAGTCGTTCCACGGGGTGCTCGGTCAATGCCGAGAGAGCAAAGCGGTAATAGTCAGCCGCATTCAATGACCCCGCATTGTAGTCTCGCGTGAATCGGGCGCTTTCTCGGCGGAACCGGTCTGCGTCGAGCGCACCCATTCGAACCAGAAATTCCCCCCAGAGATGGTCGCTGTCACCATCGAGCAGAGTGTGATCGAGATCGAATATGGCGAGCATCATCGCGGTGGCTGGGCGCCGTTGGTCACAGGTGAGGGCTTCCCGGGCTTGAAAAGATCCGGATCGAGAAACTCGACGAACCGCTTTGCCTGCGGCGATAGGTACTTGCCCCGTCTGAGCACGACGCCATAGGTCCTTGCTGGGAAATGGTCCCGAAGGCTGCGCGCCGCGAGCCTTTCCCGTCCGGTCAGACAGACGCCGCTAACGATGGAAATCCCCAAACCCATTTCCACATAACTCTTGATGACCTCCCAGCCGCCCGCTTCGATCCGAACTTGAAGCTGCAAGCCCTCGCGCTGAAATGCAGCGTCCACTCGATTCTGAGTGTTCAGATGTCGCGGCGGGAGCACGAAAGCGAACTTGCTGATGTCGCGTAAGGTAACGCGTCGCTGAATCGCAAGTGGGTGGTCGCGGGGCGTTATCAACATTTCGTCGAAGGAGAACAAGGGGTGATAGGTGATGTCGTCCGGCACCTCCGCGAAGGAGCCGACTGCGAAGTCGACTTCGTCGCGCCGGAGCAGAACCAGGCCTGTTCGGCCTGGAACATTGTGGAAGCGTACGCGTATACCGGGATAGCGATCTGTGAACTGACGCATGAGGTCGGGCAGCAGATAGAGGATCGTCGCTTCGCCGGCGGTAATGTTCACCTCGCCCGCATCCAGCAATCCGCGGCGTTCGAAAAAGGTCTCGGAGAGCGCGTCGATGCCGTCCACCAGAGGGTGCGCCAGTTCGAACAGGATGGCGCCGTCCGGTGTGAGGCTGATCTTCGGCCCTTTGCGCTCGAACAGGATGGTATTCAGCTCTCGCTCCAGGGCCTGGATCTGCAACGAGACTGTAGGCTGACTCAGTGACATTCGCTCTGCCGCCTTGGAAATGCTGCCAGTCTGCACTGCGTGACAGAATCCGCGGAGCTGTTGCAGGCGGTTTTGGCGATAGTATTGGCGCTTGCGTGTCGTCATTCCGTCCGAGCCTCGAAGCGCTTGGAACGCTCCCGAAACTGTATCGGAAACCGGACGCTACCTGTAAACGAAATCGCCATTTCCAAGTTACTCGACCCGCACCCCTCATCGGGCGTCCGGACGCGGAGTCAGTCAGACAAAGCGATTCCACGGAGCGATTTCGGCCGGCCTGGCCAGCGTTACGGGCTGGTCGCGCCCCCGCGCCCCGCGGAGGTGCGGATCACCCAGGACGAAGCTTTTCGCTGTTTGTGGCATGTACGAGTGAGGCGAGTCTCCGCCAGCTACCCCGGATATTTCACCAGGGCGGCTGCGAATTCCGCCAGCATCCGGGGTACCTGAAGACGTATCCGGGCTAGCCGAAACCTGCGAAAACGCGGACGGCGTGAGGGGACCATTGGTCAATCTCAAGCGCCCGCTCGAGCACCTGCGCTCTCTTCAGGAGTCAGCGGCCTGTGGGCGGACTGAGCCATCAGTATTGGCGAGTACGGATTTCATAGTGCCTATAATGCAGGACGTACTGCACACATATTCAAGACGAAAGACCACCAAGGGGAGAGCTCAGATGGCCCATCGAAGAAGACTGCGGGAGTTCGTGTGCGGGGCCGCGCTGGTCGCCTTGGCCACCGGATTATCTGCAACGAGTGCCGTGGCCCAAGATGTGATACTCAAGCTGCACCAGTTCCTGCCGGCACAGGCCAACGTGCCGAAGCTGGTTCTGGACGTCTGGGCCGATAACGTGGAGAGGGATTCCGATGGCCGCATCAAGGTCGATCGTTTCCCCTCCATGCAGCTGGGTGGTACGCCGCCTGAGCTGATGGATCAAGCGATTGACGCGATCGCAGATATCGTATGGACCGTCGTCGGCTACACCCCGGGCCGTTTTCCGCGCACAGAAGTTTTCGAATTGCCCTTCATGATGACCAACGCCCGCGCCACCTCGCGTGCCTACTGGGAAATGTTCGAAGAGCACATGAAGGACACCGAGTTCGCCAATGTCCACATCCTGGCCACCTGGGTACATGGCCCGGGGATGTTTCACACCAAAGAACCGGTAATGAGTCCGTCGGATTTGCAGGGCATGAAGATTCGCGGTGGTTCGCGCCAGGTAAATTCGCTTCTGACCAAGCTTGGCGCAACGCCGGTCGGGATGCCGGTCCCAGCCGTTTCCGAAGCGCTCTCAAAGGGCGTCTTGGATGGGACGACCATTCCCTGGGAAGTGACGACTGCCCTGAAGATCCCGGAATTGGTAAGCCATCACACCGAATTCACGGGCAGGGCGCTTTACACTCTCACCTTCGTTTTGGCGATGAACAAGTCAAAATACGAGAGCCTGCCGGATGACCTCAAGGCGGTAATCGACAAGAATTCGGGCCTCGACTTTTCGGTCTTTGCCGGCGGGACCCAGGAGGATGCCGATGGTCCGGCGCGTGAGGCCGCGATCAAGGCGGGCAACAACGTCATCGTCGTCGACGATGCCCAGACTCAGGAGTGGCGGGTGCTCTCACAGCCCATTTACGAGGAATGGGTCGCCGACATGAAATCGAAAGGTATCGATGGACAGGCGCTGATCGATCAGGCCCGCGAGCTGATTTCCAAGTATTCGAACTGATCGGCTGGCAAGACTCGAGGCGGCGGCACATCGCCGCTGCCTCGAGGGCCTGTTTCGAGGCGCGGTGAGCATGCACGGATTCATGATGGGGCTGGCCCGCACCATGGCGGTGATCGGCGGCGTGATACTGACCCTGCTCATCCTCCTGACCTGTGTGTCGGTCATCGGGCGGACGCTGAATACGATTCTCAATTCCGGCTTGTTTCAATCGCTGCTGCCGGAGTTTTCGAACTGGCTTCTGGGGTTGGGGGTCGGGCCGGTAAACGGCGACTTCGAACTGGTCGAAGCGGGGGTCGCCTTTTCAATATTTGCCTTCATACCGCTTTGCCAGATCACGGACGCCCATGCGTCCGTGGATATCTTTTTCTCGAAGTTTCCCGAGCGCGTCCAGCGTTTCATCCGCATGGTGGTGGAAATCGTCTTCGCACTGGTTTTGATCCTGATTGCTTGGCGGCTCTATGAAGGCATGCTTTCCAAGATGCAGTACAACGAAACGACCTTCTTGCTTCAGTTCCCGATTTGGTGGGCTTACGCGGCCAGCTTTGTCGGGGCCGTCGTCGCGTCGATCGTGGGGGTCTACATGGCCGGCATCCGCACCCAGGCATTCCTTTCCGAGCACACGGTCGTGGCTGACGGATCGGAGGCGGACCGTTGACCAATCTCGAAATCGGTATCACGTCGTTTCCCGCGCTTCTCATTCTCATCTTTCTGCGCGTTCCGATTGGGCTTGCCATGTTTGTGGTGGGCGTGGTCGGCCTGTCGATCGTGACCGACGGGACGACGGTGCCCTTCGCAAAGCTGAAGAACGAAACCTATTCAACGTTCTCGAGCTATTCACTCTCAATCGTCCCGATGTTTTTGTTGATGGGGCATTTCGCGACCCTCGGCGGCATGTCCAAGGCGCTTTTCAAGGCGGCAGAGGGGTGGCTGGGACACCGCAGGGGCGGTGTCGCCATGGCGGCCATTGGCGCCTGCGCCGGCTTCGGAGCGATCTGCGGCAGTTCCCTGGCGACGGCGGCCACCATGAGCCGCGTCGCGCTCCCCGAACTGCGTCAATACGGCTACGCAGGCGGGTTCTCCACGGCCACTCTGGCCGCGGGCGGAACCTTGGGCATCTTGATCCCACCCTCGGTCGTGCTCGTCATCTACGCGATCCTGACCGAGCAGAACATCGCCAAGCTGTTCCTTGCGGCTTTCATTCCCGGCATCCTCGCCGCCCTCGGGTACGTGATCACCGTTTCCATCTATGTGCGTCTATACCCGAAATCGGCGGGTACACGGCCGCCGGTTCCCTACGGTGAGCGGTTCGGGGCGCTCGTGGACGTCTGGCCGGTGCTGCTGGTCTTCGGTCTGGTGGTGGGCGGCATCTACTTCGGCTGGTTCACGCCGACCGAGGGCGCTGCGGTCGGCGCGGCGGGCACGGGCATCATTGCGCTGGTGAATGGAGGCTTGACGGGTACGACGCTGGTGGAAAGCTTCATGGTGACCGCCCGATCGACGGCGATGATCTTTTTTATCGTGCTCGGCGCCGGCTTGTACAACGGGTTCCTGGCACTCACGCAAGTCCCACAGGAGATGTCCAGTTTCGTCGTCAGCCAGGGCCTCAGCCCGTGGATGGTGCTGGTTTCGATCCTGTTCTTCTACCTGATCTTCGGTTGCGTCATGGACAGCTTGAGCATGATACTGTTGACCATCCCGATCTTTTTCCAGGTGATCAGCGCGCTCGATTTCGGGTTGAGTCCGGAACACGTGGCCATCTGGTTCGGGATCCTCGTGCTGATTGTGGTAGAGGTGGGCCTGATCACACCACCCGTGGGCATGAACCTGTTCATCATCAACGCAATGGACCGGGGAACGCCGATGGTCGAGACCTACAAGGCGGTTATGTTCTTTGTCGCCTCTGACGTGGTCAGGGTGGTCATTCTGGTACTGTTTCCGGCGATCACATTGTTCCTGCTCATGGAGTAGCTCGCCCGGGCGGGGGCCGCATCGCGCACCGGGCCCCGGCTGCAAGCGACGGCACTTCGACGAGTCAGCGTTGATTTCGCGAATGTCCTGGATCAGGTCGTCGATTCGACCATGGCGCGGCAGACCACGTGGCCCGAGACGCGGGCGTCCTCGCCCGCGGCCGCCAATGCCCGCGCCTGCTCCCAAGTCGGGCAAACCAGAGTGCGTTCGGACTGCACTTGGAACATGCTGTCTAGGCCGGATACTTCATCAGGGAC
>JBFGYN010000248.1:0-6123 GCA_041587415.1 Candidatus Competibacterales bacterium
CATGCAAGCGCCCTGGACGAAAAGTTGTAGCCGTAGCGACAACTTGAGTGAAGAGCAAGTCAGGGCGAGCGAGAAACCGCCAGGGCCGGGGTAGGCCTTTGGCGGCGGTACACTTTGTACGCCAGGACTGAGCCGCTAAACTGGACATAAACTTATACCGATCAACCACATGCGAGCTAGCCGAAGGCCGCCCTGGTGAAATATCCGGGTTAGGGCAACCCTAGGGATGCCCTGATCGAATCAACGGAAAATTGCGTGCCGCCAATTCGCGAATGGAATTGCTCAGAGTTTCCTCGAGGCACCCACCACGCGTCCGGGGCGGCACTGCCCGCAGCCACCGCCGCGCCGCTTGATGCAGCCCAAGGCTGAACTTGCCGGCCATCTGTCCCGGCCGGAATCTCGGGTTGCTCAGCGTGAAGGGATTCGAACGAATACCGGTCCGATGCGGTGGCCTCCGTCAAGGCAGCAGGCTGCGCTACTGTGACGTGCCGTGCCTCTTCACATTGTGCAACAGACCACGGACGTTGTAGGCGGGTGCTGGCCTGGCAAGTCCTTTGAGCTTTATCTCGCCAATCGATTCGGCCGCTATTTGCTCGTCGGCCTCGATATAGGCCTTCTGGCTAATCAGAATTTGACCGTCTTTGGCTTCTCCGCACAATCTCGCGGCCAGATTGACGACACTGCCGTTGGCCGTGTAGTCGAACCTGTCCTTGAATCCTACGATTCCCAAGGTGGCGTAGCCGCTCGCGATCCCGACTCCCATGCCCAAATCGTATCCTCGCATCTTCCAGTCCGCGTTCATTTCGACAAACGCGTCCTGGATGGCAAGAGCGAGCTCGATAGCCCGAAGCACCGGCTCTTTGCAAGGTAGAGGATCATTGAAAAAGACCATCAGACCATCGCCTGCCCGATGGTCAATCGTTCCGCCGAGTTCTGAAACGAGCCGGCCGACTCGCTCGTGATAGGCTTGCAGGACACTCCCCACTTCCTCTGGTTCGATGTTCTCCGAGAAGGTGGTGAAACGACGAAGGTCGCAAAACAAGGCAGCAATGTAGCTTCGATGAGTCCGGAGCAGTGACTCCTCTTCCTCTGCGGCGATCATATTGGCGACGTCGGGCGCGAGAAAGCGTTTCAATCGTGCAAGCCGGTTTATCTCGCCGACCTGATCCGCCACGCGCTGCTCCAAATCGTTCTTGAGGTTTTCAACCTCGGTTTTCAATTTGCGCAGCATGATGTTTTGATTTAAAAAAGCGGCTGCAACCAAAAGCAAATAGCCCGTTATCTCAATTGCAGTGGAATAGTACGAATAGAGCGTGACGATGATTGTCACCACCCCCACGCAGCCCAAGGCAAGCGGCGTCGAGTTGCCGTGCTTTTTTCGATCCTGCGCCAGTCCGTATACCGCAACCATGCCGAAAGCCCACATCAGGACAGCTTGCAAATGGGGATCGAGGGCGAACCCTCCGAGGCCGATACCCAGTTCGCCGACCATCGCGACCAGGATCATTTTTCCGTAGCAAGCCAGAATCGAGGCGCCGGCCCCGAGATAGGCGAGCCATCCGAACGGGAGTCTTTTCGGAGGAGGTTCGATCTGTGAGGAAATCGTTTGTGCCATCGCCCGCGGACGCCTAAAGACCATTCGGCTATGGAAACTCTGAACAAACCCGAGTTTCGCGAGAGCAGCGGGAACCGCGCGTTTGCGCTCTCCGTGCCCTGAACGATTCCCCGACGGAATTGTTCAGGCCTTCGCCAATTTATCACGCGCTCCAGTGCCAACGAAGTACTATTGGGCTCTCATGTTCGGGAGCGGTGACGGATTTTTCTCACTCTACCGATTTGGCCGGCGCGTCGAGCGGTTCATCGCCTCGCATTGCGCCCCGAAGCGGCTCTGCGTTCGCAAAATCGGGCAGTATTGAGGTAGGAGTCAATGCGCGAATTCTTCAAGTCTCGCAAGTTCATTGTGCTTGCGATCACCTGCATCCTGTTTTCGGCCGGCGTGCTGTTTCTCGCGCTGTTTCGCCCGACGCTCGATTATGCAATTGCCGCCGGCCATGGTCTCGACCCGGGCAGCGACGCGTTTCCCAGCGATCTCGAAATTCTCGCCGACGCCAGAGTTCACCCGCAAAACGACATCGCGGTGCTTACCAACGGCGAGGCCTTCTATGAAGCGGAACTCGAGGCGATTCGTTCGGCAGAGCGTAGCGTAAATCTCGAGGCATATATCTTCGCGCCCGGCGCGGTTGCGGACCGCTTCAAATCGGCCTTGGTCGATCGCGCGCGTGCCGGTGTGAAGGTCAATCTGGTGGTCGATGCAGTGGGCAGTGCCGGGGCCGCGGACGGGTATTTCGACGAACTGACGGAAGCTGGGGGGCGCGTGGGATGGTACCACCCACCGAGCTGGCACACCTGGGACCGCCTGAACAATCGCACGCACCGCGAGCTGATCGTCGTGGATGGACGAGTTGGATTCATAGGTGGCGCCGGCATTGGCGATGCTTGGTCCGAAGGCAGCGAGGATGCTCCACCGTGGCGCGACACGATGTTCCGGGTTCGGGGCGAGGCGGTGGCGAGTCTGCAATCGGTATTCATCGAGAATTGGCTCGAGGCCACGGGCGACTTGCTCAATCCGCGCGAGTATGTGGCGGTTGATTCCGATGCTGGGGATACCCCCGCGATGGTCGTCGGCAGCACGCCGTCTGCTGGCGGTTCGACTCGTGCACGAGTCCTCTTGCAGACGTTCATCGCGTCGGCAAAGGAGCGTGTCCTCATCAACAACCCTTATTTCATTCCCGATGAGTCTTTGCGCTCTGAATTAATCCGCGCGGCCAAAGACCGCGGTGTCGATGTCAAGATCATCACTCCAGGCGAGAAGAGCGACCACTATTTCACCCAGGCCACCAGTCGCTCACTCTACGGCGATCTACTCCAGGGAGGCGTGGAAATTTATGAGCATTTGCCGACCTTCATCCACCGCAAGATCCTCATCGTCGACGACCAGTGGTGTGTCGTTGGATCGACGAATTTCGATCACCGCTCCTTCGGCTTGAACGACGAGGTCAATCTCGTCGTCCGGAGCGCGGACTTGGCACGGCGCCTGAAACGCGATTTCGATCGCGATCTGGCAAACAGCGCGCTCGTGAGCTACCAGGAGTGGCAGAGCAGACCGTTGCTGAATCGACTGGCTGGGTGGGCAGGGTTGCTGTTCTTCCGTCAACAGTGAGTGTCATTCGTACTCACGATGCATCGCGAGCGGGTGAGCGATAGCCATTGAGAATGGCGTCGTTGGCAAGCTTCGGCACAAGCTGGGGCTTCACCCAGCCTTCGGGGGTGCGACGGGCGATGCCGTGTCGCCTGCGCTCTCACGTTCCTGGCGCACGGCCGTGTAGGCGTCGGCTGCGATCAACCCGCGCTCGACGGCATCGGCCGCCATCGTGTCGGTATGATCAGCCAACAGCATGTAGCTGCCAGCATTTGCGACTTCGCCGGATAGCGCCTCGATTGCGCTCAGGCGGTTGGCGCGGTGGCTCACATCACGAATGTAGACGGCGACGACGCGCTCTCCGTGCTTACGTACGATCTGAGCGTAGAGCTCCGGATCACGCTGCCCGCTGTCACCGATCAACACCACTGGCAACTTTGAATAGATTGCGAGCATGTGCTCGATCAGTTCACGCTTGTGGCTCTCCGCGCGCCGGGGCAACGGGCTCTGCAGCGTGCCGCCCCACTCGCGAAGAAACAACAAAGGCCCAACCGGAATCTGGTGTAGGTTGAAAAACTCCACCAGCATGTCGTAGATGCTCCAGGGTGCGCGCGAGACATAAAGCATTGGATTCATTTCGGCCTTGGTGCCGCCCAGATGCAGTGCTCGAAGGAACGCCGCCACCCCGGGAAATGCCACGCGCGACTGCGCATTCTCGACGAAGAGCCGCCACAACATCTTGCCCTTGTTGGCTACCCCAGTTGCCATCACCGTATCATCGATGTCGCTGATTACCAGAAAGCGGCTGGCGGCTGGCGGAACATAAACCTCCGCCGTGGCCTGCACTTCTTCGGGCGCCACGAGCTTCAGTGCCATGGAGTGCCAGAGCTGACTGTCACTCGGTGGCTGGGCCGGCCGAAGATGGATGCGGAAGTAGCCGTCATTGTCGGTCGAGAATGTGTCCTGGCTGCCGCAAAAATGTGCGCTTACCTTTGCGTCGCGTACCCCGTAGCGCAGAAACAGTCGCCCCAGATCGAGCAAGTCATGCATCATTCCGCCGCTACCGGCCTTTTGCGCCGGCTGCCGGAACACCCGGCCAATAACGAATACCTCCTCGCGGGAGCCATAGCCCCGATAGGCCTCGAACACCAGGCCGCCACGGCGGCCGACCCGCCGCACCGGGCGCGTGAGGACCCGAATCATGCCGCGCAGAAAGCGGGCCAATCGATCTAACATGAAATCGCTCCATGGACTGGGTATCGGCGATCATTTGCTACGTAGTGGTGATCGCGTCTGAGGTGGACGGTTGACCCTGCAACCATAGCCGATCCCAACGGCCCCGGTCTCGTGCGACCACATGCAACCTCAGTGCTCCGTGAGCCCATCGATTCATCGAAATTTCTCCAAGATTCGCAATGTTTGACAGTGGGCGAACAGCGCCCTAACTTCTAGGTTGTGGTGTTCGTTTCACACGACGACCCGCCGGTCCGTTTTCCGGGCGAAAACGTTAGGAGATGTCCGATGCGTAAAGTTGTAGTGCTTTGTCTGACGCTGTTCAGTCTGGCCCTTGTAATGGGGGCGGCTCAAGCTGGCGGCGCGGGCTGCAATTACGAGGGCTGGAAGGCCACCGAGAAACATTCACCGTCCTCGGTCGACAAGGTCAAGACCGCATCGCCCGATGTGAAGCCGATCAAGTCTGGGAGCTGAACGCTCACAGCAGCACTGATCATCTTTTTCCAGGAATCGTGCGGGGCCGCCCTGGCCCGCACCCCTTACCCTCTGCTCGAACCCGTCGGTAAATGAGCGGTGAGATGCGTCGATCGCCTCTGGGCGGTGAGGGGAAGCCATGCCGGTAATCGTCGGGAACGTGGAATTCCATGTTGGGCCACCGGGTGCGGGGGCGCCGGACGACCTGGAAAAGGTGGTGGTGGACTTTCTCGACTGCGCGGAAAAACGTCTCGATATTGCCGTCCAGGAGCTGGAGAGCCGGCCTATTGCCGAGGCGATCGTTCGCGCACGGCAGAGGAAGGTTACCGTAAGGCTCGTGGTGGAACAGGATTATTTGAGGGCTGGCAGGATTAGCCGTGACCCTTGGTCACCAATTGGGCAGCACGAGCTCAACCGAGAAATTCTGAGCGCCGTTCTGCGAACCAACATTGATGTCAAAACCGACTACAACACCTCGATTTTCCATCAGAAATTTGCGATACGAGACCGCCAGTCGGTTCTGACCGGTTCCACGAACTTCACGCCGACGGGCACGCATAAGAATTTGAACCACATTGTCGTGATCCACGACGCGGCTGTTGCCAAGGTCTACACCCGGGAGTTCACCGAAATCCAGCAGGGTCACTTCGGAAAGCGCAACGAGGGCCATGATTCGGCTCCTAAGGATGTGGTGGTGTCCGACGTGGCAGTACGGGTGTTATTCGCGCCGGACCACAATCCCGAAATGGAAATCATGAAGCAGATGATGAAGGCGCGGAAACGCATTGACTTTGCGATTTTCACCTTCGCCAAGTCGTCCGGGATCGATGACACGATGATCAGGCTGCTGGAATTCGGCATGCCGATCCGTGGAGCATTCGATGGAAAGCAGGGTGCGCAGAAATGGGCCGCGATACCAGAGCTGAAGGAGAAGGGTGCGGAACTTTTCGGCATACCCAAGAGCGCGGTGGTCGGCAAGCTTCACCATAAGTTGATGGTGCTGGATGACGAGGTCGTGATCTTGGGGTCTTTCAACTACACGGGACCCGCGAATCAGCTCAACGACGAAAACATCATCATACTGGGAGATCTGGATACCACCTCCGCTGTCCAGAGGGATGCACAAAGGCAGATTGGGGAATTCGCCCGGTGCGAGATTGACCGTATCATCAGTCAACACGCCGCCAAATTGTGATTGACCGCCCAGCAGCGGGGTC
>JBFGYN010000249.1:0-6113 GCA_041587415.1 Candidatus Competibacterales bacterium
GCCGGTTGGCCCGATCTCGAAAGCGTACCCGGCGAGCTCGAGTCTGTCGAGACGACGCTGCGCGAGCGCGGCTTCACCGTGGTCACGCATCTGAACCCGACGTCAGAGCAGTTGGAGCGTGCGTTCGAAGACTTCATCGACGAGTACGGCCTCGATGGGGACAATCGTCTCCTGTTCATGTTCGCCGGGCACGGCCACACCCGCCTGGCCGGCAGCAAGGGCTACCTGGTTCCAGCCGACGCGCCCGATCCGCTCGTGGACGAGCCGGGATTCATTCGCAAGGCGTTGAGCCTGAATCAGGTCATGTCCTGGGCCCGAAGGATCGAATCCCGCCATGCATTGTTTCTGTTCGACAGTTGCTTCTCGGGTACGGTGTTCAAGACACGAGAGCTGGCGGGGGCCCCCGCGGCCATTTCGCAACTCACGGCCGAGCCGGTTCGCTACTTCATAACGGCCGGGAAAGCGGGCGAGGCCGTGCCCGCCCAAAGCGTTTTCACGCCGGCCTTCGTCGACGCGATCCGCTTCGGGGCGGCCGACATGAATCAGGACGGCTACGTAACCGGAACCGAGCTTGGTCTCTATCTGCGGAGCGAGGTTCCTCGTTTCGCACGTCAAACGCCTCAGTTCGGCCCGATCCAGGACTACGAGCTCTCGCGGGGCGACTTCGTGATTGCCGTGAGCCAGCCCCGGCCATTGGTAAAAGGAATCGGCGCTCCGCCACCGCCGCCTCCGGCGCCCGTGACATTCACCGGTCACCTTCAGGTGAATTCGGACCGCCTGGTCGAGGTGTACCTAAACGGTGTGCCCGTGGGGCGAGCCGCCCCCGGCGGGCCGCTGAACCGCGCCAACGTGCCGGTCGGCGTCGTGGAAGTGCGGGCCGCGGACGAAGGCGGGTCTGTCATCACCCAGTCAGCCACCGTGTCCAGGGGGCAGTGGACGCAACTCGTCCTGGATTTCGGGAGCACGCCGGTCACGGCCGCGGTCGCGCAACCGGCGACTGAGCCCTCAGCCGTAAGCCCCGCGACTACCGAGTTGGAGCCAGCACCCCCGCCCCCGCCGGTGGCGGAGTCGGATGCGAAGCCTCCGAAGGCCCTGCCCACGATAACCGCGCCAAGCGCCGAACCGACGGGCGTGGATGATCCAGCCCCGGCACCGCGCCGTTTGGCGATGCTTACGTTACGCTCCAATGTGCGCGACGACCAAGTGTTCGTGAACGGAGAACCGAAAGGCAGCACGCGATTGGATTTGGAGTTGGAACCCGGGCGTCACGCCATTCGAGTAGAGAAGCCCGGTTACGTGACATACGAAAGCGAGCTGAATCTTGCAGCGGGAGAGAGTCGAACCATTTGGGCAAAGCTGCAACCTCCGAAACCCGCTGCCGAAGCGAAATCCAAAGAACCGGTCGCGACCCCGCCGCCCGAGCCAATGGAGCGCACCGCTCGCGTGGCGACGCCGGTCAACGAGGAAACGGCGCAGTCACCGAAAATCGGGACAACCGCCGTAGTACTGGTCTACGCAATGCCCCACGACGAAGGGCGGGCCGACGATGACGCGGTGGAGCGTTACTCGTTACAGGTTGCACGCATGATGGTAGAGCGATTGCGGCAGCAAGGTTACGAAGGACCGTTCGAAACCCAGGTGATCAGCCAAAGCACTAGCTACGCGCTGGCGACCGATACCGATGACGGGCGGCACCGGCGTCCGCTTTGTGATCGTCACGGTGTCGATCGAGTCGTTTCGCTGCTGATGAAACACGAGTATCTGGGTTTCGGGCAAGGCTATGCGTATTGGCGGGAACCCACGTTCACGGCATTCGACTGCAACAAGGGGCAAGGGAATCGGATGATGACGAGGGTAGCGCACCGGCCCGATGACGCGCTTCCGTATATTGCCAACCTGACCGCGGCGTTCGATCGCTTTGTGCAAGGCAATCAGCTGCTTCAGTGAATCTGCTCGCCCCAATCGAAACTTTGGCCCGAATCGCTCACGGCGCGGTTGAGCGGGGCTCCGCCTGGACGCGCATGGTGATCATGGTGAGAGTCCACGTGCGCGCCTCGCGCGCGTCGGTTGCGACGGCGGCACCCCGTGCGCCGGGGCTGAGATACCGATCGAGAGCTCGATGCAGCGCACCTACGGAGCCGCGATAAGCACGCCGCTCCGCCGCCGTGGCTGTGAGCTGATGCCAGGCGACGGGATCGTCCTCGTGGGTTCCAAACACCAGAATTCGATCCTGAACGTCCAGCGGCGGGGTGCCCTTGAAGGTCTCGCCCCGCCCCGTGAACGTCGTCGTCTCGCCCGGCCGCAGGCGGACGACGCGCCCATCCGACGGAAACCCCAGCATGCTGCCGTCGTTCGACAATACCACACCGCCGACGAGTAAGGCTCTCGGTGCCTGGGACGACAACTCCACCCGTACGTTCCAGTTGTGGCAGAGTGGAATCACCTGTTCCTCATTGGGTGGAGACTGGCGCCACGTTGCCACGGCACAAGGGTCTTGCCGCGCTGCCGGTACGATCTCGACCCTGAGTGTTTCGTTGTCGATGAAATCACCGCCACCCTCGCCGCGGAGGTGCAGGAGACCTTTCTGCCTGGCGTGGCGCCAGAGTGCTTCGGCAATCATCGATGGTTGGCGCTCGAAGACATTCCGCACCTGGTTCTCCGGACCCCGAAGCAGAACTTTGCCGCTCGGGTCCAAGCTAAGTTCAAAGTCGCCGGCGCCTTGGACTTCCTGTACCAGGAGCCTGGCCTCCGGGTGGTCGCCGACCGCTCCCTGGAGCGCTGCTGCAAGCGCGGCATCGAGACCACCCGGCTCGGTCGCTGGCCGAAGTCGCAGACGGATACGCAGCACGTCGTCGGCCGGGCGCACCAACTGAGCGCGGTCGCCCGGCACGATCGACCTACCGGTGCCTGCCAAAACGCGAGCCACTGCCTCGATGCCGCTGGATTGCACCACGGCAATGGTGGCCTTCGCTTGGGCGGGATCCCGAAGAGCCGCCCCCGAAAGCGTCCCATCGTAGATTCGCAGCTCCGCGCCAGGCCCGATACCCGGAAGCGGGGCACCGCCAATCCGAAGGCTCGGCTCGGATTCGATGACCTCCCATCCCACCGGCAGCCTCGGTGCACCAACCCCGAACGCCAGCCTGCCGAGATCACCCTGAAAATAAGGGATCTGGTAGCTCCTCGCGGCCACACGCTGGCGTATCTGGCGCGCCGCCTGGGCGTAGCTCACACGCTGTGCAGTGACCCCGCCGAGCACGTCCAACAGCGCATCGGTGAATACGCCTCGGCCTTCCGTCTCCAATGCGACGGACCCGTCCGCAGCAGCACTGAGCGTCACAAGACCCGGGAGACTGCGTCCCGTCCAACTGGCGTCACCGTCACCGCCGAGGTCGCTTCGGGCTCCGTTGCCAACACCATTGTCCTGCGCGGGCTGGAACCGGGCCACGTACCCGTCATCGCCAGCTCGGGTGGCGGTCCCCGAGTTGCAGGAATCCAGAATCACCGTGATGTTGTCCGTACGAGCGTGAAGTCGCGTCAGTTGCTCGTTCAGTGCGTCGTCGGTCAGGTCGCGGACCGAGTCCGTGCGGGCATCGTGAAATAGCAAGGTCTCGTCCCACCCGTCGGGCTCGTCGCCGTCCGCATCACGGGTCTGGGATCCGTGGCCGGCGAAGTAGATCACGGCAATGTCGCCAGCCCGAGCCCGCTCGACGAGCACGCGCTCGAATGCTTCATTGAATTGCTCGGTAGTCGCGTCTTCATCCAGCAGCAGGCACACGTTCTCGGCCGGATAGCCGAATCCGGTCTCATCGGTCAACAGACGATAGACCCGCTCGGCATCCCTCGGCGGTCCGGCAAGATCTTTCACTTTCCGGCTGCGATACTCACCGACACCAACGACGAGTGCCAAACGGCGTTTCCCGTCGATCTCGACCGGCGGACCGAGGGGACATACATCGGCGCCGTCTGCGTCGCGCTCCGGCTTCTGTTCCGGTTCCCCGGCAGCCTGGGTGGGCTTGCCGTCACAACCGATGCCCATGGCGGCGAGCATGAGGCAGAGCAGGACAGCGCGCGCAGTGGGGCGGCGATTGCGCACTTCGAGAATCGACGCCGCTGGATCCGCTACCGCTAGTGAAGCCACTGAGTCCCGTCCTGCCTTACAGTCGAATCAAATCCTGCTCGATCCGAGTGTGACGTTTCTCCGCGGCCAGTCAATCCGTGTGTCGCTGCAATCAGGACATAACCGGGGGCGGTATTGGCATGAAACTTTGTTGCTCACCTCGGTTAGCGGCGGTCAAACGATTCCGGCCAAGTATTCGCATTTGCCCCAAAAAAGGCCACTCTTAGAAAGAAGATTGCGGCTCCGTAGGAGCGCAACGCATGTCCTGCCGATTGGTCTCGAGGATTCATTGACAATGGAAAAGCATCTGCGAAGAAGAGGGGCGAGAGAGGCGCGGAAAGCGCTCAGGGCAGCTCCACTACCCCTCGAGGATCGGCCGGTTCATCCGGGGCATGTGGGTGGTCGCTATCGGCCCTTGTCCGACGAGGACACGCAACGGGTCCATGCGGCGGCGCTCGATGTTCTGGAATCCATCGGCCTCGCCCAGGCCATCCCATCGTGTACGGAGTTGGTGACGGCTGCAGGCGGGCGTGTCAGCGAACACGACCGGCTGCTGTTTCCAAGGGCACTTGTCGAAGACACCGTGGCGAACGCGGCACGCGGAATCACACTCCACGGAAGGGCGCCGGAACACGATCTGGACCTGAGCGGCGGGAAAGTTCATTTTGGAACGGCGGGTGCCGCTGTCCATATCGCGGAAATTGAAGGGCGCAATTATCGGGAATCCACACTGGCGGACTTGTACAACATGGCGCGCATCGTCGACCGCCTCGACCACATTCATTTCTTTCAGCGACCCGTCGTTGCGCGC
Source organism: Candidatus Competibacterales bacterium (assembly GCA_041587415.1). GTDB lineage: Bacteria > Pseudomonadota > Gammaproteobacteria > Competibacterales > JAHEDQ01 > JBFGYN01. Next base: position 4,929 of record JBFGYN010000249.1, read on the forward strand.
GACATCCTGGATCCCCGCGAAAACGACATCAACACGGCTTACGCCTGCGTCGCCGGAACCCAGAAGCACATAGGCACCAGCTTTGTGGAGCCCGAGCACGTTCAGGAAACCCTGCGCATGCTCCATACCGTCGCCGGCGGTGAAGCGGCGTGGCGCGCAAGACCGTTCATCAGCTTGTCCTGTTGCTTCGTGGTGCCGCCGCTGCGTTTTGCCCAGGATGCCTGTCGTTGCCTCGAGGCGGCCGTCCACGCAGGAATGCCGGTATTGCTCCTCGCCGCCGGCCAGGCGGGCGCCACCAGCCCCGCGCCACTGGCAGGGGCGCTGGTGCAGGAAGTCGCGGAGGTGCTGGCGGGACTGGTGTACGTCAACCTCATGCGCCCCGGGCATCCGGCCATATTCGGCACCTGGCCGTTCATCTCCGATCTTCGGACGGGCGCCATGAGCGGCGGCAGCGGTGAACAGGCCGTGCTCATGGCAGCGTGCGCGCAAATGGCGCGTTTCTACGATCTGCCCGGCGGGGTTGCCGCCGGTATGTCCGATGCGAAGTTGCCGGACCCGCAGTCCGGGTACGAGAAGGCGTACACGACGGTGCTTGCCGGCCAGGCCGGCGCGAACATGGTGTACGAATCCGCAGGAATGCACGCCAGCCTACTCGGCGCCTCATTGGAGAGTCTGGTGATCGACAACGACATGCTGGGGGCCGTTCAACGAACCATTCGAGGGCTCGAATTGGACGACGACAGCCTTTCCATCGAGTCCATGCGGGATGTGTGCATCGATGGTCCCAGTCATTTTCTCGGTCATCCGCAGACCATGGCGCGAATGCAGAGAGACTATCTCTACCCAGCTATTGCGGATCGAACCAGCCCCAAGGAATGGCTAGAGCGCGGAAAACCGGACTTGGTTGAGCAGGCACGCCGGCGCGTCCGTGAAATTCTCGACGCCCCCCCGACCCGTTACATCTCTCCGGAGCTGGATGCAATGTTTCGGCAGGAATACCCGATTCGCCTGCCGCGGGAACTGATGGGGTACTGACCTGCGTGCCGGATCGAGCGCAGAAAAGTAAAGCAATGAGTAAATCAATGGGGTCAAATCTAGCAATATAGGGTTACTCCGCTAGACTACATCGCATGTCGCGGCCGCTAAGGATCGAGTACGAAGGAGCGTGGTACCACGTAATGAACC
>JBFGYN010000250.1:0-6106 GCA_041587415.1 Candidatus Competibacterales bacterium
GCGGCGCGAGGATGCCGGGCTAGGCGGCCGCCGGTCTCGAGCATTCATTGACTACTCCTCGTCAGCGGAATTTTGATCAATTGGTCAGGAAAACCCAGGGCATGTTTGCGACACGTCAGCCCGCGGTCTTTCTGGAGGGAGCCGTGGCAACGGCTTTTGTCCTCGGCCGACATGGTGCTGCGGAACCGGGACGCCTGTACAAGGATAAAGTCGCCGATAAGGCGTTGAAAGAGGGAAATCGCAAAGGCGAGTGCAAGGGCGAAATCAGAGCAGTGGCAAAGAGACACTCACACAGGCTAGAGATTCGCTGCAAGAGCAGGTCGCGGCGGTCTCCGATAGGGTGGAACGGTTTGGTAGCGCCGCTTGAGGCTGCAAATCGTGTGGCCGGGCTAAAAAGCTTGAAATCGGCGGTCGGTCGTTCCCGATCCACGACGGCAAGCGGATACTGATCCGAGTCAGGTCCGGCAAAAGGTACGCGATGCCGGCCAAATTTCAGACACCGCTTAGTTTTCGAACGTAGGAGTTCAGCAATGTCCACCCGCACCAGCGATCCTCATTCTCGAAACGAAGATGGTTGGGGAAGGAGCGCATCGTCTCCGAGTGAAATTCCGGCGAAGGGGTGGTGGGACGCCTTGTGACGATGTCGGACCGAAATCACCGACGACAATCTGTCTTTGGTTTCGGCCGGGGCCGCTTTCTACCCCTTCCTGGGGATTTTTCCAGCGCTTGCTGCCCTGGTTTCACGCAATGGCATTGTTGCCGATCCGGTGCAAGTGCAACAGAAGTGAAAAACGCTCGACCCGATTATCCCTTCCGAAGCCAAGCAGATTCTCGACGAACCAATGCAGTCCATCGCTTCAAAGCAATAAGCAACTCTGGGTATTGGCGCGATACTGGACTTGGTGCTGTCTGTCTGGAGTGCAACAAAAGGGATGAGGTCTTTGATGACGGCACAGAACATCGCGTACGAGGAAAAGAGGGATCGCAGTTTCTTCGCGCTCAATCTTGCGTCATTCTCATTGACGCTGGGAGCGCTGCTGATGGTGTTGATTTCGCTTGGCGTAATGATTGTCCTGCCGGCGGCGCTCGGCTATGTCGGCGTGGATCGCTTCGTAGAAAACACAATTTTCGTAACGCGGTGGCCACTCTTGTTTGTTGTCGGAAGCTTCGCGATTGCAGTGCTTTATCGCTACGAGCCTTGTCGCAGCATCCCACCCTGGCGCTGGGCCAGTTGGGGAGCAACGATGGCGACCGTGCTCTGGATCATCGGCTCAGCCTCTCCTATTACGTTTCCGATTTCGGATGTGTCAACGAGACATGCGGCTCGGTTGGCGCCATCGTGATTCTGCTATTGTGGTCTTATCTCAGTTCATTCTTTGTGTTAGTCGGCGCCGAGCTGGACTCGGAAACGGAACACCAGACGGCCAAGGATTCCACTGTAGGTGGCGAGTAGGCAACGGGAAGTCGCGACGCCCACGTGGCCGATACTCTCGGTGAGGTCCGACACGGATCAGACACCAAGTTCCTGGGCGCGCCCTTCTTCTACCAGGTCCCGTCAGGCCAGCGATTCTGCCGCCGTGAAGATGCCGATCAGCTGTGTCGAGTCCTGGACGGTATATACCGGAATCGATTCGCGCCTGCCTTTGAGACTGGCCTCGCGTATCGGGCAGTTTGAAAGATCGAGCCCCGAGCGCTCTACCGTTACTTGCGAAACCACCAGGCCGCAGTCGAAGGTCTTGCTCAGGGACTCGAGCCGGGCGGCAACGTTCACGTTGTCGCCAATGGCAGATACGATCGGTGATTGGGGCGGGCCCATTCGCCCGACAATGGCTTCGCCGCTATGAATTCCGATGCCCATCCGCAGCGTTTCTCCTACGTCCTGCCGGACTACTCGATTCAAGCCATCCAAGCGGCGCATCATTTCAGCGGCCCCGTGAATCGACTGTTGGCACGCCGTGCGCAGGTCCGTGTCGAGACCGTAGAGCGCCATCAGCCCGTCTCCGTTGAATTGAGCATAGTGGCCGTTGGTCGCGGACAGGCCGGCGGACATCTCCGCAAAGAACTGATTGAGCAGATAGACCACGTCATAAGGGAGCAGGCGTTCAGCAAGTGCGGTCGAATGTCTCAGATCCAAGAACAGGATTGCCACCTGTTGCTCGTGGCCCTCGACGCCGCCAATTCGGCGTGCAGTGCGGGCGGTCGTCGTTGCCGGGAGCAGCGGGACGACTTGCACGTCGGATTTGGGCCGGACCTGGCAGGCCAGGCGTACGTCGGCTGGGGCATTGATCTTCGACAGGGCCACGCTTTCCGTTTCGTTGGGTACATCCAGCAACTCCAATCCGCTGACCACCCGAACCCGGCAAGTGGTGCAACGGCCCCGGCCGCCGCACACCGAGGCATGGGAAATTCCCGCGGCTCGAATGCCCTCGAGCATCGTCGTCCCCGAGTGAGCTACGAATGATCGAGTGTCCCCATAGGTCAGCCGGTAGCTCGCGAATCGCTTGCGGAGCAGGCGGCGCGCCTCCCGCGCCAGCAGCGTGACAAGGAGTAGGGCGACGAAGACACCGACAATCCTCGTATCGAGGTCACCGAGGAATGCGCGCTCTTTGTCGCCAAGCAGTCGGAACGGTTCGAACTGAGTGTCGATCCAAGTTGGGTCGTCAGCCATCCGAGTGCCGATGCTCAGCCCGGAGCGAAGAAATCCGAGTAACGCCAGTAGGGGCAGCAGAATTGCGGCTGGATAGAGGTACGGGAGCGCGCGGGGGTAACCCGACTTCACTCGGAGCCAGAAATGAATGCCAACGACGAAATGACCCCAGATCACCAGCGTCGCCAGCACTTGCCGAAAGCTCTGAGCCGGATTTGACCACAACGCGGTCACCACCCGCTCGTAGTTTGGTTCGATACCAAAAAGTTCGAACGCACCGCGTGTGCTGACCGCATGAACGGCGATCAGCGGCACGGTCAACAGTCCCAATGTCAGCTGTGTGGCTTCCCATCCGGCCAGGCGCAGGTTATGGCGCTGGTAGAGACTCCAGAGGGCAAGCAGAAAATGGAGAACAAGGGAGCCGTAGAGCAACGACAGAGCCAGCGGGTTGGACCAGAAGGGGTGAACGAGCTTGCGCATGGATTCCATCGCCGCGATCGACAACAGACCCAGACTGTGGTTAATCAGGTGAATCAAGACGTAGAGGGCCAGGATCAGCCCGCTCAGGATACGAAGGCGAGCGACCACGGCGCTATTTTGGCGAGCCCGCCCCATTGAGCGCGTCAAATCGTTAAGACGATCTTGCCTAGGACCTCGCTTCGTTCCATCGCCTCATGGGCTTCCTTTGCACGCTCCAAAGGGATGGTACGGTGAATTCGGGGGCGAAGCTTGCCTGCTTCGATGAGGGGCCAGACGTGATCCAGCAACGCCTTGCCAATGTCGCCCTTCTCTCGGACCGAGCGGCCGCGCAACGTGGAGCCGGTAATGGTCTGGCGCTTTAGCATCAGTCTCGGGAAGTCCAGCATGAGCTTCGGCGGCCCCTTGAGAAACGCGATTTGCACCAGCCGGCCGTTGATTGCGAGGATCTCCATGTTGCGCGCCGTATAGTCCCCGCCGACCATGTCCAGAATTACGTCCACGCCGTATCCCTCGGTATGGGATCGAATGACTTCCACGAAATCCCTCTCCCGGTAATTGATGACGAGCGCAGCGCCCAGCTCTTGGCAGAGCTTCCTTTTCTCCGGTGTACTTGCTGTGGTGTAAACGGTGGAACCCAGAGCAGTGGCGAGTTGGATAGCGATCGAACCGATTCCGCTCGCACCACCATGGACCAACAGTGATTCACCGGATTTTAGCCGGCCGCGATCGAAGACGTTGGTCCAAACCGTGAACGCGGTTTCCGGCAGCCCGGCGGCTTCGACAGGTGTAAGTCCGGACGGTATTGGCAGACATTGAACCACGGGCGCGACGCAGTACTCGGCATAGCCGCCCCCTGCGAGAAGAGCGCAAACGGAGTCGCCCGGATGGAAAGCATGAACATCGTCACCCACGGCGGCGACGATACCCGCTGCTTCCAGACCGAGAACCTCGGAGGCGCCGGGTGGTGGCGGATAACGTCCTTGCCTTTGCAGGCAGTCTGGGCGGTTCACACCCGCCGCAATGTTGCGGATCAGCACCTCGCCGACGCCCGGCTCCGGCACCGGCCGATGCCGGAGTTCGAGCACCTCCGGGTTGCCCGGCTCCCGAATCTCTATGGCGCGCATGGTGTCGGGTAGCGGCTCGGTCATTGGACGAACGTCCTCGAATTCAGAACGATGCACTCAAGTGTAGTCGTCCGGTCGTGCAACGTTCGGCTTGGGTTGAGGCATGCTACTTATTGACCTTGTGAATTGCGATGTTTTGAACCGCAAGCGCCGCTTCGTGGACGGCTTCGAACAGGGTCGGGTGGCCGTGGATCGTGCGGGCCAAATCTTCCGAACTCGCGCCGAATTCCATGGCCAGCACCATCTCCTGGATGAGCTCTGAGGCAATGGGGCCGGTAACGTGTGCGCCGAGGAGGCGGTCGGTTTTGGCGTCGGCCAGCAATTTGACCATGCCACTCGCCTGGTCCATTGCCTTGGCGCGACCATTGGCCGCGAAGGGGAAGATCCCGGTCTTGTAATCCACACCCTCAGTTTTCAAGGCTTCTTCGGTTTTCCCCACCCAGGCGATCTCCGGATGGGTATAAATGATCCACGGAATCGTTTCGTAGTTCATTTCGGCATGCTCTTCGGCGATCAACTCCGCCACCATGATGCCTTCTTCGGACCCTTTGTGAGCCAGCATAGCGCCGCGCACCACATCGCCAACGGCATACACGCCAGGCAGGTTGGTGCAACACTGTTCGTCTACGTGCACGAATCCCCGCTCGTCAAGCAGCAGGTCGGCCTCCGGCGCGACGAGATTCTCCGTATAGGGCGCGCGCCCGACGCAGACCAGAAGCTTGTCCACCCGCACGTTGTGCTCGCCGTCTTTGTCCTGGTAGTGCACCGTGACGTGATGATCAGTCTTGTGGGCGCCGGTGACACGAGCGCCGAGCCGTATGTCCAACCCCTGCTTCTTGAATTGTCGCAGTGCGTCTTTCGCGATTTGCTGGTCGCACGCTGCGAGGAAAGTCTCCACGGCCTCGAGAACCACGACGCTGGACCCGAGACGATTCCATACACTCCCAAGCTCGAGGCCGATGACACCTGCGCCGATCACACCCAGCCGTTTTGGTACTTCAGTGAACTCCAAGGCGCCCGTAGAATCGACGATCATGTCACCGTCTGTGGGTGCCGCCCCGATTTCGATGGGGCGGGAGCCGGTGGCGATGATGACGTTACCGGCCTCAACCACCTCGACTTTGCCGTCGTGGGAGGTTACCTCGACTCGTCGATTGGCCAACAGCCGGCCGTGACCCTTCAGCCAGGTTATCCCGTTGGCCTTGAATAATTGGGCAATACCCCCGGTGAGTTGGTTAACGATCTCGTTTTTCCGGGCTAGCATTTGCGCCAAATCCATTTCGATGCCGGAAGCCTTGATGCCGTGATTCGGCAGCGTATTGCTGACGGCGTAGAAGTGCTCCGAAGATTCCAGCAAGGTCTTTGACGGAATACAGCCGACATTGAGGCAGGTGCCCCCCAGTGCGGGTTCAGACTTCGTATTGATCCACTCCTCGACGCAGGCCACGGACATTCCCAGTTGCGCGCACCGTATGGCGGCAACGTATCCGGCCGGTCCTGCACCGATCACTACGACATCGAAGGTTTTCGACATGACGGGTCCCCCAGAGGAAAAGTTCGATGGTCCGCGAAGGGGACCCGGGAGGGTCCCCACCGAATGTGCAATCAGGCTGGTGTTTCAGACTTCCAGCAGCAAGCGCGCCGGGTCTTCGAGCAGGTCTTTGACGGTTACCAGGAAGCTCACCGCTTCTTTGCCGTCGATGATGCGATGATCGTACGACAGGGCGAGGTACATCATCGGGCGCGCGACGATCTCACCGTTTTCGACGACTGCCCGCTCCATGGTCTTGTGCATCCCCAGGATAGCGCTCTGCGGAGGATTGAGTATGGGTGTCGAGATGAGCGATCCAAACAC
>JBFGYN010000251.1:0-6104 GCA_041587415.1 Candidatus Competibacterales bacterium
CCGCGCGGCACTGTCCGCACCCACACTGCCCGGGTATTCTCAGAATCCACGGAACGTCGGGCCACTACACAGCAACGCTGTTTCTCATTCGGTTCTCGGGCACACTTGGAGCAATGCGCCGCTTCCCGACGCCTGTGAAATATTCACGTCCCTGAATCCACGCCTGTTTTTGCCCCGGACATCCCTTCAACGAGCCAGCGAGTGCCGCTTCGGTTACTCGGCCGATGCTCAGGGGATTGCCATGTCTGCGACGCCAACAGGGTCCGATCCGACCCGATGTCCTTCGCTCCCGTCACGGCCGCGCCGTGGCGAAATCGCGCCGCGGTCTGAAGCGGATGAACATTTGCTGAGCGAGATTGCGGCGGGTGATCGTCTCGCCCTTGCCAAGCTATATCAGCGCTATGCAGCTCAGATGCACCGGGCCGCAAGGAGAATTCTGCACGGACTTCAGGACGCCGAGGACGTCGTCCACGACGTATTTCTCGAGATCTGCCATCGGGCCCAAAATTTCGACCCGAATCGAGCGACCGCGCGATCGTGGCTCCTGTTGCTGATCCGCAGCCGAGCCATTGACCGGCTTCGACGAACTGCCCGGGAAAGGGATCACGCGACGGCGATGTTGCCGCTGCAGAGCAGCATCGCACCCGATAACGCGGCGCCGGTCCGCAAGACCGAGTTCATGGGCCTCTTGCGTAGACTCGATTGCCTATCCACGGAGCAGCGCAACGTCGTGGAGCTCAGCTATTTTCACGGATTGAGCAGTCGAGAAATTGCCGCACGCTGTCGCATTCCCGTCGGAACCGTCAAGTCACGGCTGGCGGCCGCCATAGCAAGGCTACGCCATCAGACGCGTGAGCCACCACGCCAGTTCGTTTCGACCAAGGACCAAGGGACAGCCCGATCGCATGGAATTTCTCGTTCATACCCACGATCGCACATCGGATTAGGCCGAAACTTGGGGCGGCGTCGCGGGTGATCCCGGAGGCCGCAGCGCGACCCGACACCACAATCGGACTGATCGCTGTCGGAAGGGCAATGGACAGGTCAATGAGAGGACCCATTCAGGGCTTCCCTAGTTCGTCAGCAACTGTTTCCCGTTCCCGGTCCAGGTTGGCGTCAGCGGCGATTTCTCGGATCTCGGTTTTGGGCAATAGGCCCAGTTCGGCGGCATGTGCGGCAACTTCGCGGCTATCGCCTACGCGCAAAAACGGTACGTCGTTTCCCGTGGTCCGCTCGATGATCCTATCCACTTTTCCGTCGTATTCGCTGTCCTTTTCCGGATCGATGTCGCGAATGTAGACCGCGCGCACTCGGTTCGGAAATTCATTGGCGATTGTTGCGTAGATCTCGGCATCGTGCTGGCCGCTGTCTCCGATCAGCACGACCGGTAGCGACGGATAGCGTGTCAACAGCGCTCGGATCGTGTCGATCTTGTGGTTCGACGTTTTCGATTCACGGCCAATGTCTCGGAGCAGCAACGGACCCGGCGGCAAGTCGTTCAGATCGAGAAAATCCCGAAGCAGGTCGTACATGTTCCATGCTGAATTCGAAACATATATCACCGGATTCACTGGAGCGGAGCTCTTGCCGCGTGCCAGCGCCCGGTAGAGGCTTCCCACGCCCGCGAGCGGTTTGCGAGTCTTTGCGTTGTTGAGAAATGTGAGCTGAGCCGAGACCAGGAGATCGGTTATGCCCGTGTGAATGACCGTGTCGTCCAGATCGCTGATGATCAGGTACTCGGCGGCGTCCGCTTGCGGCACGAATACGTCGTGGAGCGCGCTCAGAACACGGTTCTCGACGGTGTGCTCTGCTCTGACCACGGTCCTGCGACCCGTGTTCTTGTCCACCTCGAATGTCGCTTCGTAGTAGCCTTCATTGTCCGTGACCACTGTCTGTTGCTTACCGGCATAGAACAGCTCGATTACTGCATTCGGAACTTCGTCACTTTCCCAGCGCTGATACGTGGCCTTCAGATTGTCCCACCAGTTGTCGTCATCCTTCGGTCCGCCCGCGGGTTTGTTCGCCAGCAGCCGCCCGCGTAACCAGAGGCGACGGTCATTGCCGTAGCCCCGATAGGCGGCGATGTGGCGTGGTTCGTGAAACCCCATGTGGCGGAAAAAACGTCGCCAATTGGCATCCGCGAACTCATCCAGATTTGCGAAGGACGAACGTAGCATTTCGCCCAACGAGTCACGCCAGCTCTGCGTTTCCTGTCCGCCATCGGGCTCCGCTACACCGCTCCGTTCCACAGCCCACAGTGCGGGCGAGGTCGCGACGAGCAGCCACAAGGAGCAGCTCACAATGACCCGCACTGAAACGTGAATCCCGTGCGCTGCCCGGGCGAGGTCCCGCGGGCGCGTTAAAACTCGGATTTTCGAATCTGGGGGGGCGGTCAGCGTTTGAAACCGTTGGTCTCGCATATCAGAGTTCGATTCTCTTTTTCGCCCCGAATGCAATCGGAAGGCGGCTTCAAATTGTCAGTGAGCACAGCAAATGCAACGTGGAGTAGCCGATTACATCAGCCGACGTGGGGCGGCTGTTCAAAAATCGAGGCTCGGCGGATCGATACGTCGGTGGATCGCTTCGATTAAGCTGTAGATGCCGAAGGCGAACAGCCCGACCGCCACAATCGCGAGCAACCACGGCCCGTAGACCTGTGCCTCGAGAGCGTCTAGAGCACCCTTCAAACCCCGTGCCTCCCCAGACTGAAAGCGAACGGCGGCAACGATGAAAAAACCGCCGATGATGAGGAATACCGCACCGCGGGCGAGGAGCCCGAATTGACAAACCGGCCGGGCCCAACGAAGGCTACTCTCGTCCAGTGTCAGATACTTCTCGAATCCGGCCGTTGCGCCCTTGTACAAGTGGGCCATTCCGGCCCCGATGACCGCTAGGCCGACACCGATCACCAACCAGTCACCGTATTCCTGCTGCAACAGGGTGGCGGTCCAATCGCTCGCCGCGTCACTGTCGTCACCGCCGAGTCCCATTGTCAGATTCAACGCGAACATGGCAAGTCCGGCGTGGGTGACGGAACTCACCATCAGACCGGAGCGCACTGCCAGCCCATGTGGATTCGTGCCATGTCCGTCGGTGTCCGCCCAGGACTGTACCAGCCGCCAGAGCGCGTAGCCGGCGAGGCCGACGGTTACCACGCCCAGCAGGACACGGCCGAATGGCTGACGCAAAATGGCTTCCAGCGCGCCCTTGCTGTCAACGGACTCCTGGCCAGCGGCCCCGACCGCATCCATCAGGGCGAGACCACCCACTACCAGGTAAACCACGCCGCGGGATCCGTAGCCGAGGCGAGCCAGCCAGTACACCAGTGACTGGTTTTCGCGCAATCGCCTCAACCTCGATCCTCCGAGAAACATCCGGCTTGTCAATGGTACTGCAACAGGTCCGTTTTGCCGATCCGGCGCTCGCGTCCTCGGCGCCCTGGCAACCTTTTGCTCGGAATTGCTCAGAATTTCCGATTAGGATGGCGTGAAACAGCATGATCTGCAGCGCGGCGCAAGACAAGAACGCGACGTCGTTTCCAGACATCCAACATTATTGGACGCTAACGATCCTCTGTGCGTCTCGGGTGTCGACGGCTACTCTGTAGGTCTCCTGGGGCTATGGGGCATGGCGGGAGTCGAACATGAAAAAGTCCGCACGATTAGTGGTCGTCGGCGGGGGCGTCGTCGGCGCAAGCGTCGCGTACCATCTTTGCCATAGGGGATGTTCCGACGTCGTCCTTTTGGAGATGGACGAGCTCACATCGGGCTCCACGTGGCACGCAGCCGGAAACGTACCGACCTACTCGACCAGCCGAAACATCATCAAGCTTCAGTACTACTCCACGCAGCTCTACCCGCGCCTCGCCGAGGAAGTTGGTTACCCCATCGGCTATCACAAGACAGGCTCCATCCGCCTGGCCCGGAACCACCATCGGCTCGAGGAATTTCAACATGTCTGTTCCATGGCAAATGCCATGGGCATTGCGTACCAGATGCTGGATAACGATGACTTGAAGGCCAAGTACCCCTTTCTCGATACCGACGGTGTGCATGGCGGGCTCTGGGATCCGAACGATGGCGACATCGATCCCAGCCAACTCACGCAAGCGTTCGCGCGCGGCGCGCGCTCGAAGGGTGCGGACATCCGTCGTTTCACCCGAGTCGTCGCGATCGAGCATGAGCCTTCCGGCGATTGGCTCGTCCGAACGGATAAGGGGGACATCAGCTGCGAGATCGTAGTCAATGCGTCGGGTTATCGAGGCGCTGAGATAGCAGCCATGGTTGGCCAGTCCTTGCCGTCGGTATCCATGCAGCACCAGTACCTAGTGACCGAGTCGGTTTCAGACCTCGTTGATCGGCAGGCGAAATTGCCTCTCCTGCGCGACCCGGACGATTCGTACTATTTGCGACAGGAGCGGGACGGCCTCTTGCTTGGACCGTACGAGTGGCAGGCGACGCCAGCCTGGGCCGATGGCCGCCTACCGGAAAATTTTGCCCACGGTCTGTTTCCGGACGATTTGGACCGACTCGAGTGGTACATCGAGGCGGCGTGCAAACGGGTTCCGATTCTTGGGACGGCGGGGGTGCAGCGCGTGATCAATGGTGCCATTCCATACTCTCCCGACGGGTATCCATTCATCGGACCCGCCTACGGTCTCGAGAATTTCTACCATTGCTGCACCTTCAGTTTCGGGATCTGCCAAGCCGGCGGCGCGGGTAAGTCGATGGCGGAATGGATCGTTGACGGACGGCCGGAGTGGGATTTGTGGTCGCTCGATCCGCGGCGCTACACGGATTATGCGAATCAGAAATACGTGCTGGAAAAGGCCACTGAGCTATACCAGCGCGAATACGCGATTCCCTTTCCTGCAGAGGAGCGTACAGCGGGGCGGCCCGCCAGGACCACCCCCGTTTATTCGCGCCTTCAGGCGCAGGGCGCGATGTTTGGCGCCCGGGCTGGCTGGGAGCGCGCCACATGGTTTCCCCGTTCCCCCGAGGAGGCCCGCGAAGAGCTCAGCTTTCACCGGACCAACTGGTTCGAAACCGTCGGCAGCGAATGTCGTGCCGTCCGTGAGAGGGTGGGGATTCTCGATCTCGGGGGCTTTTCGAAGTTCGAGGTCAGCGGGCCGGGCGCCGAGGCCTGGTTGAATTGGATGGTGGCCGGCGGTTTGCCGAGTCTTGGCCGGATCGCGTTGTCGTACATGTGCACTCCCACGGGCGGGGTGTGGTCGGAGTTTACGGTCACGCGCCTGGCCGACGACCGCTTCTACCTGGTTAGCGCCGCCGCTGCCGAGTGGCACGATTATCAATGGATGAAACAGCATCTGCCCAAAGATGGGAGCGTTCGTCTGGACAATGTGGGTTTGCGATACGGCACTCTCGTGCTGGCAGGGCCGAAATCGAGGGATGTCCTGTGCAAGGTGACCGGGGCGGATCTCTCCAATCGGGCTTTCCCCTGGCTCAGCTGTCGAGAAATCGAAATCGATTACGCCCGTACGCGCGCCTTTCGGGTCAACTACGTTGGCGAGCTAGGGTGGGAACTGCACGTGCCCGTGGAGTTCCAGCTTCCCGTCTATGACGCGCTTTGGGAGGCGGGCCAAGAGTTTGGTCTCGTGAATTTCGGTATGTACGCGATGGATTCACTGCGTCTCGAGAAGTGTTACCGGGCATGGAAAGTTGAACTGGACTCCGAGTACTCGCCGCTGCGCTCGGGGCTCGGGCGCTTTGTCAAACTCGACAAGCCCGATTTCATTGGAAAGGACGCCATCGCCGCGGAGAAGGCGGCGGGCTTACCGGATGTATTCGTTCCGTTCTTGGTCGAGGAGGGCGACGCCGACTCGATTTACGGGTGCACGATCTCGAAGAATGGTCGAATTGTGGGCTATACCACCTCTGGTGGATACGGCTACGCAATCGGTTCGAGCATCGCGTTGGGCTACATTCGAGCCGACTTGGCGGAGGAGGGGACGGAAGTGGAAATCATGATTTTCGGTAAAGCCCGCCGCGCTCGTGTCGCCACGGAGCCCCTTTACGACCCGACAAACGTACGACTCAGAGCATAGGCCGCATTTCCGGTCGCTTGATCGCGCACGCGTCGACGCG
>JBFGYN010000252.1:0-6086 GCA_041587415.1 Candidatus Competibacterales bacterium
AACAGCATCGACAATGCGACGCTTACGTCAACCTATTCGTCGACCACGAATATGTAAAGTCGCATTCCGCCTCATCGTACCGGCGACGCTACCCCGCGGCCATCATAAGCGCCACCGATTGCGTATCGAGCCGATGTGGTTCGAAAAGGGGGCTGCGCCGCGCCGACCATTCCTCGGCGCCGCCCCGCGTGCCGCCTGCTCATGCCTTTACCACCCGCGCCGCGCAGAATTTGAACTCCGGAATTTTGCCGTATGGATCCAACGCCGAATTCGTCAGCACGTTGGCAGCCGCTTCCGCGAAGCAGAATGGAATAAAAAGCATCCCGGAGGGAATGCCGGCGTCCGACCGGGACTTGAGCTCGATGGCTCCGCGCCGCGTCTCGACCCGAACCCTCTCGCCGGGAGAAATACCAAGGCGCAGGAATTCGGCGGGCGACAGCGTAACGATGGCTTCCGGTTCGATGTCGTCGAGGACCGCCGCGCGGCGGGTCATCGAACCGGTGTGCCAGTGCTCGAGCTGCCGTCCGGTCGTCAGAATCATGGGATACTCGTCGTCAGGCGTCTCGTCGGGGGAAATTATGCTCGCCGGCACGATCTTGCCGCGCCCGCTGGCGGTCGGAAAACGATCACCGAAGACGATGTCCTCCCCGGGCCTATTTGGTGCCTTGCAGGGATAAGTCACCGAATTTTCTTGCTCAAGCCTCTCCCACGTAATGTTCGCAAGGGAAGGCATGACGCCTGCCATCTCGGGGAAAACGTCGCGGGGATGGCCGTAGTTCCATTGACAACCCAAGCGCCGGGCGATCTCCTGAATGATCCACCAGTCCTGCCGCGCCTCTCCGGGCAGCGCGAGCGCTTTTCGCCCCAGCTGAACCTGCCGATTGGTGTTGGTTACGGTGCCGTCTTTCTCGGGCCACGCCGACGCCGGAAGCACGACGTCGGCGTGAAATGCCGTCTCAGTCAGGAACAGATCCTGCACCACCAGGTGCTCCAACTTGGCCAACGCCTCGCGCGCGTGCTCCACGTCGGGGTCGGACATCGCAGGATTTTCCCCCATGATGTACATGCCCTTGATTCCGCCTGCGTGGATCGCGTCCATGATCTCGACCACGGTCAGTCCCTTCTTCGCATCCAGGGACGTGCCCCAGGCATCTTCGAATCGCTTGCGGACGTCACTGGATTCAACCAGTTGGTAGTCGGGAAGCATCATGGGTATGAGCCCGGCATCGGACGCACCCTGAACGTTGTTCTGGCCGCGCAGCGGATGCAGACCGGTACCGGGTCTACCGACTTGCCCCGTGACGAGGGCCAGCGCGATCAAGCACCGGGCGTTATCGGTGCCGTGAACGTGCTGTGAAATGCCCATGCCCCAGAATATGATGGCCGCGTCGGCCGTCGCGTAGGTGCGCGCCACCGTACGGATCGTTTCCGGATCAATACCGCAGACTTCCGCCATTGCCTCGGGCGTGTAGTCCCGGATGTGGCGCTGCAGGTTCTCGAAGCCCTCCGTGTGAGCATCGACATAGGCCTGGTCGTACAACTCTTCGGTGACAATGACGTTCAGCATCCCATTCAGCAGCGAGACGTCGGACCCGGGCTTGAATTGCAGCATGTGGCGAGCGTGGCGTCGAAGGGCCTGGCCACGGGGGTCCATCACGATCAGCGCGGCACCTCGTTTTGCCGCCTGCTTGAAGTAGGTGGCGGCAACCGGGTGATTCTCGGTGGGATTGGAACCGATTACGATGATCACGTCGGCCTCTCGTACCGCGTTGAACGGGGCCGAAACCGCGCCGGAGCCGACGCACTCGAGCAACGCCGCCACCGACGAAGCGTGGCACAGGCGGGTGCAGTGATCCACGTTGTTCGTTCCGAATCCGGTACGAACCAACTTCTGAAACAGGTAGGCCTCTTCGTTGGAACCCTTTGCGGAGCCAAAGCCCGCGAGAGCGTCCGCGCCAGCTCGGTCCCGAATGGCCCTCAAGCCGGAGCCGGCCCGTTCCAACGCCTCTTCCCAGCTCGCCTCGCGAAAATGGGTAAAGGGGTTCTCCGGATCGAGGTCGAGATCAGCACCCTTGGGCGCATCGTCTCGGCGTATCAGCGGCGTGGTCAGGCGGTCCGGGTGCTTCACGTAATCGAATCCGAAACGCCCCTTCACACAGAGACGTTTCTCGTTGGAGGGGCCGGAACTCCCCTGCACGGCGACGATCTCGTTGTCGCGCACCTGGTAGGTGATCTGGCAACCGACACCGCAGTACGGACATACGCTGTCGATCTCGCTCAACGGATTGCTGTTGCCAACGCCGTTCTCGTCGACGAGCTTCGACTCCATGAGAGCTCCCGTCGGGCAGGCCTGGACACATTCGCCGCAGGCGACGCAGGTGCTGTCCCCCATGGGATCGTCCTGATCGAACACGATCTTGGCAGCGTGGCCGCGATAGGCCATGCCGATGACGTCGTTAACCTGCACTTCGCGGCAAGCGCGCACACACAGATTGCAGTGAATGCACGAATCCAACGCGACCTGCATGGCAGGATGGCTGATGTCGCGCTCCGGGGTTTCCCGGCTTGGGAAGCGACTCGAGGTGATACCCAGCCGATCGGCCCATTGCCACATTTTCGAGTTTGGATCGCGCGCGATTTTCCGAGCCGGCTGATCCGACATGATCAGCTCCATCACCATCTTCTGCGCGCTACGAGCCCGTTGATTGACCGCGTGAACCTTCATCCCGTCGGTAGGCTTGCGCAGACACGACGGCGCCAAGACACGCTCACCCTCGATCTCGACCATGCACGCGCGGCAGTTTCCATCAGGGCGGTAGCCGGGCTCGGGCGTGTAGCAAAGATGGGGGATGTCCGTCCCCGCGCGCCATGCCGCTTGCCATATGGTGTCCTCAGGACGTGCTTCCACATCCTTGCCGTCCAATTGGAATCGGATTCGGCCACTCATGACAAATCCCTCGGAAAAAACCGCAGCACCGAGTTAATGGGGTTGCCCGCCGCCTGGCCGAGGCCGCAAATGGACGCATCCGCCATGCCCTTGCTGAGTTCCGCCAATAGACCCGTATCCCAGGCGGGCCGTTTCATCAGCTTGACTGCCTTTTCCGTTCCCACCCGGCAGGGCGTGCACTGGCCACAGCTTTCCTCTTCGAAGAAACGCATGAGGTTGAGAGCGACGTCGCGCATGTTGTCCTGGTCACTGAATACCACGATCGCCGCAGACCCGATAAAACAACCGTGCTGTTCCAGGGTGCCGAAATCCAGCGGCTCATCGCCCAGTGTCGCGGGCAGAATGCCGCCCGACGCGCCGCCGGGCAGGTAAGCCTTGAGCGTGTGCCCGTGCTCCATGCCGCCACAGAATTCATCGATTAGCTGCTTCAACGATATGCCGGCGGGCGCAAGCTTGACACCCGGTTCCTTCACCCTTCCCGACACCGAGTAGCTGCGCCAGCCTTTGCGACCATTTCGTCCGGCGCTCGCAAACCACTCTGGGCCACGCTGCAAGATGTCGCGCACCCAGTGCAGTGTCTCCACGTTGTTCTCGACCGTCGGGCGACCAAACAAGCCCACCTCGGCGACGTACGGCGGACGATTTCGAGGCAACCCCCGTTTGCCCTCGATGGATTCGATCATGGCCGATTCCTCGCCGCATATGTAGGCACCTGCGCCCCGTCGCACATGGATTTGGCGCGCCTGCGCCAGGCCGGCCGCTCGAACCCGCTCGATTTCCTGCTTCAGGATTTGAACGACCGCGGGGTACTCGTCGCGAACATAGATGTAGCAAGCTTCCGCGTCGACGACCCAGGCGGCGATTAGCATGCCTTCTATGAATCGGTGTGGATCGCTCTCGAGATAATGGCGATCCTTGAACGTTCCAGGCTCGCCTTCGTCAGCGTTGACCGCGATGAATCGAGGGCCCGGAAACCCGCGAACGAGGCGCCATTTTCGACCCGTCGGGAAACCCGCGCCGCCAAGCCCGCGGAGGCCGGAATGTTCCATGTCCTCGAGCACCTCTTCCGCTTTCCGCTTCCCGGTCAGACACTCCCGGAGGAGCTCGTAGCCACCGTCCACAACGTAACGGTCGTAGGCAATGTAGTCGGGGACGACTGGCGCGGTTCGAGCGCCCCGGACTGCGTCGAGCACCGCGTCGACCGTGGCGTTCTCCGCATGGTAATGATTGATTGCAACCACCGGAGCTGAAGCGCAACGCCCCATGCACGGAGCGGACAGCACGCGCACGCCTGAGCCGGCCTTGCCGGCGAGGCCGGCGAGCAGTTCGTGCGCACCTCGCAACTCGCACGAGATGCTCTCGCAAATCCGAAGAGTGATCGGGGGAGGCGCCTCGGCCCCTTCCTTGACCACGTCGAAATGGGCATAGAAGGTTGCCACCTCGTACACTTCGGTTTGCGCGAGCCGCATCTCCGCCGCCAGCGCTGCCATGTGAGCCGACGACAGATGGCCGAATCGGTCTTGGATGAGATGCAGATGCTCGATGAGGAGGTCGCGCCGGCGGGGTAGTTCGCCCAAGAGCTCCCGAACTTCGCCAAGCGCCTGTGAATCGATCTGGCGCCCCTTCAGCGTCGTGCGCGCCTGACGACGCCCAGATCCGGGATGCTTGCGCTTGGCAGGCTCGCGTGTGGACTGTGTCACGTACTCACTCTACCGTTTTGCAATCACGGAAGCTCTGACTCGGTCAGAGTTATGTCACGGAAACGCTGAATCAAGATGTTGCCCTGACGATTTCCACGACACGTCCGTGTGTCGTGCGGCATCGCCGATGCTATCGAAGCCGCCTCTGAGCTTCGGTTCGGCCGATGAGGGGCAGCCTCGTCTGGCCGCGATCATCAGCGTCGTCAAGCAGCCAGCGCGCTCTTGAGGGTGGTGCCAAGACTGGCCGGCGAATCCGCCACGTGGATCCCCGCGCTGCGCATTGCCTCCATCTTGTCTTCGGCACCGCCCTTGCCACCGGCGATGATGGCGCCAGCGTGTCCCATTCGGCGTCCCGGAGGCGCCGTAACACCGGCAATGAAGCCGACGACCGGCTTCTTTACCTTCGATTGCTTCAGGAATTCGGATGCTTCTTCCTCGGCAGTCCCTCCGATCTCTCCGATCATGATGATGGACTCGGTGGCCGAATCGGCAAGGAACATTTCCAGACAGTCGATGAAGTTGGTGCCATTCACCGGATCACCGCCGATCCCGATGCAGGTGGACTGACCCAGGCCAGCCGCCGTGGTTTGGGCCACAGCCTCGTACGTGAGCGTCCCCGAGCGTGACACGATTCCGACGGTGCCGGGCTTGTGAATGTGGCCCGGCATGATCCCGATCTTGCAGCCCCCGGGGGTGATCACGCCCGGGCAATTGGGCCCCACCAGACGCGTGTTGGACCCCTTCAGCACGCGCTTGACGGTGACCATGTCCAGCACCGGGATACCTTCTGTGATACACACCACCAACGGAATCTCCGCGCTAACGGCCTCCAAAATCGAGTCGGCGGCAAACGGGGGTGGAACATAAATGACCGAGGCATCGGCGCCCGTCTTTCGCACCGCCTCGGACACCGTGTCGAACACCGGGAGTTCCAGATGGGTCTGCCCGCCCTTGCCGGGGGTCACCCCGCCCACCATTTTCGTGCCGTAGGCGATCGCCTGCTCGGAATGAAAAGTGGCCTGGGATCCCGTGAAACCCTGGCAAATCACCTTCGTGTTCCTGTCGATCAGTACTGACATTACGCAGCCTCCTTCACGGCTTTCACCACTTTTTCAGCGGCGTCCGCAAGATCGTCCGCTGCGATCACATCGAGATCCGATTCGCCAAGGATCTTCTTGCCCAATTCGACGTTGGTGCCTTCCAGGCGCACCACGAGGGGTACCTTGAGATCAAGCTCCTTGGCCGCCTCCACGATGCCGCTGGCGATGACGTCGCAGCGCATGATACCGCCAAAGATATTGACCAGAATTCCGCGCACATTGGGGTCGGACAGAATGATTTTGAAGGCGGCCGTAACTCTCTCTGTGGTCGCCCCGCCGCCCACGTCTAGAAAGTTGGCTGGCTCACCGCCGTAGAGCTTGATGATGTCCATGGTGGCC
>JBFGYN010000253.1:0-6081 GCA_041587415.1 Candidatus Competibacterales bacterium
CCCCCCCCCTCGACCCGAGACCCGAGGGCCATACCCAACTGGCTTGTGGTCGGAATTGACGTCCCGTTTTCTGAGCCTAGCGACGACGAGCCTGGTGAAACACCGGATACGACCACGCTTTGGGAGGAAGGCTGTTCCGATATCGAACCTCTGCGTCTCCTCGAAAGCTGGTCGCGACACACGCTTGTCTGGATTCACCAATGGCTTGAGGAAGGGATGCCTCGGCTGCACGAATTCTGGCGCGGCCGCGCATACTCGATCGGCAAGGAAGTCACCTTGACCGTTGCAGGAGAGACTGTCTCGGGGCAGTTTGTGGGTCTCGACGAACGGGGCGGTATGCTTCTCAATGCGGATAAAGAAACACGCCTTCTGCCCCTTACCATGATGCTGGAAGACGTCTGATGCCAAAACTCGCGCGTACGATCCGGTTCGACGAAAGCGATGGGAACATTTTCGCTCGCCCCGCGGACAGCGGTGAATGGGCGATCTCGGGCGGCTTCGAGTTCTCGAACTGGTCTGAAGGGGACCTCACCGGAAAGGCAAGGCAGGCGTTTGCCAACGGGTGGCTGTCGCTCGAGAGCTTCGGTCGCGCGACACTCGTCGCGGTGGCCAATATCGAGGAAGCTGAACTGGAAGGTCTATCGCAGCGACTCGCCGAGCACTTCGTCCGGATCTATGGCGCTCCAAGCGTCAATGCGGCGCTTCCCACCGCGCGCGAGGAAATCGGCTACATGCAGGAGCTATGCGACGAGCACGATCCGAATGTCCTGCTGATCGTTCAGCGCGAATTGACAGAGGCCGGCGTCAAGGAGAGCTTCCGGTCGATCACTCCGGCGGAGGCGGAAATCGACATCGTTGCCGTGCACGGATCTCTGGAATAGGTCTCTCAGGAGACCTGAAACCAAGTCTTCATGCCCGCAGCCTGATGGTTCAGCATGTGACAATGAATGAGCCAATTGCCCGGGTTGTCACCGACTAGTGCGATCTCGCGGGTCTCGCCTGGATCGACCAGAATTGTGTCGCGCCAAGGCCCAAGCGCATCTTCCCCGATCTCGCGGAAATGGTGTCCATGCGCATGAATCGCGTGCGGAAATGCGGTGTCGTTGACCAGCGGCAGTCGCACCGCCTCGCCCTGGTGAAGGATGAACAGCGGTGAGTCGGGCATGCCGGCGACACCATTGGTCGCCCAGAACTGGCCCGCTAGCATCAGATCACGCATGGAGAGCTTCTGCCCCTCGAAAACCGCGCCGTTCGGCAGTCCCCTCATCGCGCCACCTTCCATGCGGAAATCGACGCTTCGGGTCGGGGCGACACGCAAGTCCGGCATTGCATTCAGTGGCAGCGCAACCGGCGCCGGCCTGCGCGCCCGTGAACCATCGGTGACAGGAAAGGATGCGAGTGCATACCCGCTGCCGCGTTCGTACTGCACCAGCACCCCCTCGTCGCCGGACTCCGCCGTGACATCCACGAATAGGTCGACCCTCTGCGCAGGCGAGAGGACGAAGTTCCCAGCCGGCTGCGGCGCTTCTAGCGGCATCCCGTCGAGTGCCAGGACCCAGCCCTCTAGCCCGGCGAGTCCGAGATAGATGACCCGATCCGTCGCCGCATTTATCAGCCGGATTCGAAGCCGCTGATGTCGGCGGACCGGCGTCGCACGGTCGAATGCCCCATTGACCGTCAGCATGTTGCCGATCCTGCCTTGGTGAGACTGGTCGTGCATCGCGCCGAAATCCTCCGTCAGCGCTGCGCTTTGGTCGAGCCGCCAGTCGGAAACAAATAATGTCAGCTCCGCGTCAACATCAGGCGAAGTCGTTTCCTCAACGATGAGTGGCCCTGCGAGGCCGCGCGCAAGTTGCTCCCACGATCGGTTGTGGGTGTGATACCAAAACGTGCCCGCGTCCGGCACGGTGAACTCGTAGTCGAACTCGGCCCCCGGCGGCACGGCGTCCTGAGTGAGCCCCGGCACACCATCCATGGCGTTGTCTATTCGCACGCCGTGCCAGTGGATCGACGTCGGCTGCGGCAATTCGTTGACAAGACGGCGCACGACGCGAGTTCCCTGCCGCAGCCGAATTTCCGGACCGGGAATCTTGTTGTCATAAGCCCAGACCGGTGTCTCGGGATAACCATTCGGCGCAAGCTGCGCCCGCGACGGCGCAGCGCGGAGCCGCAACGGTTCTTCCGCTGCGGCAGCACGTCCACCAAGGACGGATGCACCCAGCGCGAGGCCCGAGCCCAGGAGAGTTCTCCGACAGATCATTCACATGCCTCCGCTAGCAGTTACCCGCAATTCGATACTCCGGACCCGATGCCGACGACATGCGACGGCAGGACACCTCAAGCATTCCAGCGCACCGCCCCAAGATCGTTTGCGTCGTAGCCGGCCAGATCGGCCGCGTACGACCGGAAATTCTCGGTGTCACAAAACGAAAACAACGCTTGAAGTGTCGGTTCGAACCACGCTCTGCGATCAATGAGAAGATCAAACCGTTCCTCCACCAGCGGCACAAAATGCAATCCATAGTGCCTGGCAAACGACTCGAGCCCAAATGCGACTTCGCCCAGACCCTGCACGACGGCCAGAATCGCATCACTCTCGCTCGGTGCGGTTTCCGACATCGTCATCTCGGACAGCGCCAGTCCCTCCTCGGCTAGCATCCGTTCGAACAGCGCTTGTGTACCGGTCGCCTCAGGGCGGGGCACGAGATTCCGACCGCGCATGTCGTCTAACGCCCGAATGGTGCCCGCTTCGGTCGGACGCATGACCAGTCCACGCCGTCGCGTGGCCCAGGCCACAAGTACCACGTTCTGGCTGGCGAATCTCTCGCGCACCTCGGGAACGTTCCACTCGCCGGTCTCGGGATCGGCAAGGTGAAGCCCCGTCGCAACGCCACCCTGGTCTGCGAACCTGGCAAGACCGTCCAGACTTCCGTCAAATTGCGAGGCAAGCCCGCATTTGGACTTGCGAATGGCCCATTCAAGAAGGGGATCGTGGCTGCCGAGGAAGATTCCGGGCCTTCCCGCGACCGAGTCCCCACCGCTTCTGCCCGCGTCGATCCAGGCACGTATCTCCCGTTCAGGGAACAGCAGCTTCCCGGTCACACGCGACACTGGCACCTCACCCGACGACGCAAGCTCGTAGACCTTGCGTTCCTTGATGCGCAGCAATTCCGCAAGCTCGCGAACGGTAAGGTATTCCGGTGTCGTCGAGATCTGTTCAGCCATATTTTTCATATCACCTCGCCTTGCGCCCGAGACACCCGTCTGCATGCAATCAAGTCGGGTTCGGGAAGAAGAGCCGCTGATCTTCTATTGTGAAGCCGGCAATCGCGGCTTGCCCCTCGTCCGACAAGAGCCAGTCGATAAATTCCTGCCCACCCTCAACATTCACGTTCGGGCACTTCTCCGGATTGACGAGAATCACTCCATATTGGTTGAAAAGATCGTTGTCTCCTTCGACCAGGATGATGAAGTCACCCTTGTTCCCAAAACCGATCCAGCTCGCTCGATCGGTCATGACGTAGGCGGCCATTCCGACGCCGGCATTGAGCGTGGCGCCCATGCCGGAACCGGTTTCCCTATACCACGCTCCCGAGCTGGAAGTCGGGTCCAGTCCCGCGGCCTTCCAAAGCTCCAGTTCCTTTTTGTGGGTACCGGAGTTGTCGCCTCGCGAAGCGAATAGTGAGCCCGAATCGGCGATTTTTTTTAGCGCGCCTTCCGCGTCTGCCATACCACCGATGCCTGCAGGGTCGGAGGCCGGGCCAACGATGACGAAGTCGTTGTACATGAGATCGAAGCGCTTGACCCCGCCTCCACTCCTCATGAATTCCTCCTCGGCCGCCTCTGCGTGAACCAGAAGGACGTCACCGTCGCAGTTCTCGGCGTTCTTGATCGCCTGACCTGTGCCAACAGCCACGACGTTGACGGCAATGCCGGTTTTCTTGCCGAAGATGGGCAACAAGTAGTCGTACAGCCCAGAATTCGCCGTCGAAGTCGTGGATTGAACCAAGATCGACCGATCCTGCGCGTCGCTTTTTTCCGCACCAAAGGCAAGAAGGGCCAAGGCGATCGGCTTCAGAGTTCCGGAAATGGCCACCAAGTTGTTTTTCTTGATCCCGTTGAACATCTCCTAGACGACGATCCGGCCCTCTAGGAAGTCCTGCGCCACGGGCGATTCCGGTTGAGAGAAAAACAGATTGGCCGGCGCGTGCTCGACAAGGCGCCCACGGTGCAGGAATAGCACGTCGTGCGCGAGTCTACGTGCTTGGGAGATGTCATGCGTGACGAAGAAGATGCGAGTGCCCCGAGCCTCGGCATCCTTCACGATTTCCTCGATTCTCAGGACCGACGCGGGATCGAGGCTCGCAGTCGGTTCGTCGAGAAACAGCACTTCGGGGTCGGTGGCGAGCGCTCGTGCGAGTGCCAGCCGCTGCTGTTCTCCACCCGACAGCAACCGCGCGGGCTGACGCGCGCAATCCCATAGCCCGACGTGGTCCAGCAACGCATCGCGGCGTGAGCGGCTGCGCGTACCCCGAGCCGAAAGCACGAAATCGATGTTTGCAGCTACCGTGCGGCGCAGGAGCACCGGGCTCTGAAAGACCAGGGCCTGGCGTGCACGTGTCGCGCCGGAAACCGGCTGGCCACCCCAGGCGATCGAGCCTTCGCTCGCGGGAATCAGGCCGTGGAGCAGTCGCAATAGGATGCTCTTGCCGGCTCCGTTCGGTCCCATTACCACGGTTATCCCGGAACTTCCGAGCCTCAGCTCGAGTCCTGTCAGGAGATTCTTTCCCTTGGCGGTGAACGTGACATTGCGAACCGTGAGTCGGCGAGCATCCGAAATCTCACCCGGATGGTCGAAAGCGCTCAGCGCGTGATGTCGCAAGGAGCCGTCATGCATAGGCTGACCTCAACGCCGTGACGCGAACCGAATAGACAAGCGCGTTCACAGTCAGCGCGATGATCATCAAAACCACCCCAAGGGCGAGCGCGAGCGCGAGTTCGCCCTTGGACGTCTCGAGCGCGATGGCGGTGGTCATGACCCGAGTCAGGTGGTCGATGTTTCCGCCCACGATAATGACCGCGCCAACTTCAGCAACAGCGCGACCAAAGCCGGCAAGGCAGGCGGTCAGAAGCGAGTACCGGCCGTCCCAGATCAGCGCGTACATCGCCTGACTGCGGGTCAGGCAAAGCGATTTGAACTGTTCGTCGTACTCGTCATGAAGATCCTCAACAACCTGACGCGTAAGTGCCGCAACGATCGGTGTGATGAGGATGGTCTGGGCAATAATCATGGCGCTCGGCGTGTAGAGAAGTCCAAGGAATCCGAGCGGACCCGACCGCGAGAGATGGAGGTAGACGAGAAGACCGACCACGACCGGGGGAAGCCCCATCAACGCGTTGATCAGGATCACGACCGCATTGCGACCAGGAAACCGCGTGATCGCGAGCAGGGCGCCAAGGGGAAGCCCGACCAGGCAAGCAACCAAGGTAGCCGTGAGACTGACCCTGAGCGACAGCACAATTATCTCGAGAAGATCCGCGTCGCCGGACAGAATGATCGACATCGCCAGGCTCAGTGCGGCGCCGATGTCCTGCAATTTCCCCTCCCGTCAGGAACATCATGCAATATTATGCAAGATTAGACAGCGCTCGGGGGCAAATTCAAGGAAATTCGTGCAGGCTACCAGTCGCTCGGTTGCCTACTTCCGGAGACTGCAGTCGTCACCTGCTAGGCGGGCTGTGGATCTCCCGGTGCTGTTCAAGCGGGCTCGACCCGGACTGCCGAGAATTTGAACTCGGGGATCTTTCCGTACGGATCCACGGCCGGATTGGTGAGAATGTTCGCTGCCGCTTCCACGAACGCAAACGGCATGAAGACCATATCCTCCGCCACGGCCCTGTCGGCACGCGCCGTCACGCTGACTTCACCTCTCCGGGTTTTCAGTTTCACGGGTTCGCCCGGCCGGATTCCAAGTCGCTCGAGCGTCGTCGGATTGAGCGAGCAGGTAGCCTCTGGTTCCACCGCGTCGAGTACCTTCGACCGACGAGTCATGCTCCCCGTGTGCCAATGCTCCAGCTGAC
>JBFGYN010000254.1:0-6069 GCA_041587415.1 Candidatus Competibacterales bacterium
GAAGAATAGGCAACGGTAGCGAGTTTGTCTTGGTGCAGGATAGAGATCATGTTTTGACCTGCCCGTCCTCAACCTGCGTGGGTTATGGTGAGGACGGAGCCGAACCACAGAGCCACATTGAGGAGGGCAGGTCAAAACATGATGTCTAGTGCCCGGAATCGGGTCTCGGCGTCGTGCTGTGCGATCGCGATCGTCGAGAGTTCCTCGACCAGCTTATTTACGCTCACGCCCCGTTGACGAGCGAGTTCTTTCAGTCGCTCGTGCCTATCGTCGGGTAAACGGACAGTAAGCGTCGACATGGCTCTATTCCTCCGAAACCAGTTCCCCGGGCGTCACGACCGCCAACTGGCGAAAGTGCAACTCTGTCCGTGCAAAGTCTCGAGTGTTGTAGGTGACGATTCTCTCTGCGCCTCCGGCAATCGCGAGTTCAACCAGGTGATTATTCGCTTCATCGGGGAGGTTCGGCCGCCACAGGTAGTAGTTTCGAACCCATCGACATCGGCCTGCCAACGCCGCCAACAATGCTTGGCATTCCCTCTCGGTGCACCGAGTTGACTCGCAAAAAATGCACCCGAAGGAGCGCTCGCGAAAGTTCGTTGCCTCATATTTCGGCCGACAGGAACTCGGTCCTCGGGGAGCGAAGACGGCGTCATCGGTCCCCGAGGCGGCCTCGAGCCTCGTAAATCACGGGTATCAGCGGGTTTGCAAGTGTCTCCCCGGCGACCTGGCCCTGGGACTGTAAGAACTCCGTGATCTCGCGAGTCCATTCCCCGCGAGGCTGGAATGTCACGTCGTCGCCACCCAGACGAAACGTCATCCTTCGTGTCGTCTTCGACGCCCGCGAGTCTGGGGCACACGAGTGTATCGTTCTGAAGTCGAACACCAGGCAATCACCGGGCTCCAAGTCCCAGCCGACAATGTCGTAATCCGCCGGACGGGCGTCGATGTCAGGCATGGGATGGTAGCGATCCCCGAGGCATTCGAATGGAACGTTCTCACTGAACTGCTGTGCGGCGAACAACTTTCCCCAAAGATGGGAACCGCGCACGAAACGCAGGCCCGCATTTGCGCCGACCGAATCCAGGGGGATCCAGACAATGCACATCTTGCCCTCGAAATCGAAGTAGGGCTCGTCGTGGTGCCATGGGGCACGATCGGCCGCACCCTGCTCGCGCAGGAACCAGTTGTCCATGAGCATGAGCACACGGTCGCGACGCAGTATTCTAGTGCCGATACGCCCAAGGGGGGAATTCTGCATCAAGGCGGCGAATTCCGGGATCGCAGGCCAGTTCCAAAAGTCGAACACATAGCGGCCAGCTGAAGTATCGCTGGTGTGATCGCGAAAGAAACGACCGGGGTTCCTTAGATTTCGATCTATGCCCTGGCGTGCGGTTGCGACATGCTGTCCGTCGAATGCCCTCCTCAGGCACACGACCCCGTCCTTCTCGTAGCGAAGGACATCCTCATGCGACACGATCTCGCGAACGTTGTTCCGTGGTGACATGAATCGGGAAAGCGGTTAGCTGTAGATTCCCACGCCGGGCCGCGAAGAGAATCCGGAGTCCTGTGCCCAGCGCGTACAAGTATAAACCGCCCCATCGGTGTCCGACCATTTCTCCGACTCGGCGACTTTCTGACGATCATCTAGCTGTATCTGCCGATCTTATGGACTGACCCCAATGCCTGCGTTGGCACACGGATCCCGATGCATCGTCGAGGCCACTGCACTGCGTCCGTGCCCAGCTAACAATGCCGGATGCAGCGAGACGTCCCGACCAGAGGCGCGCGGGACGACCCCGGGAGATTCGGGGCGACGTGCCCTCCGCGGGCGTAACTTCTAGCCGGCGAGGCGGATGTGGCCCACCCTCCCCAGCTGCACGGACTGAAGACCGCGGTCACCGCCAGCGAGACCGCCGCCGAGCGCGAGCGCTGCCTTTCGGCCGGCATTTACGACGACATCACCAAACCGTTCCGCGCGGCCGAGCTGATCCAGCCTGTGGAGGCCGTCGCCCCGGTCTCGGGGGCGCTACCGGATTCGGCGCAGCCGGAAACCAAGCCCGCATCGCCGCCGGAGCCCGCACCGACAACGGAAGCGGCGACGCCAGTGCTGGACTAGGAAAGCGCCCTGAAGCGTCATGGGGATGCAGACCTACTGCGCGAATTGTCGGAGATGTTCCTGGCCGAAGCCCCCAAGCTCGTTGCCAAGATCGACGCCGCGAAATCCTCTGGCGACGCGGCGGAGATGCGGCGTGCAGCCCATATGCTGAAGAATTCGGCGCACGTCATCGGCGCGCTGGCGCTCCCGGAGACGGCGCTTTGCATTCAAGAGTTCGCGCACGACGGCGACATCGAGACCGCCGAGCCGGCGCGGCGGCAGCTCGAGGACGACCTCGCGCGCTTGCGGCCAATGTTGCAGCGTGCGATCCATTGAAGCGAAACGGCGGATCGCACGTCACGCGATGCGCCCCGAAACCCTCGATTTGGTAGGGTGGAAGCCGGCAGGCGTTCCACCATTTCGGCGGCGTACGGCGAACCGCGGCACGCGGTGAATCGCCCTATCGGGCATCCACCCTACAAACGTCGGCCACCCGGACACCAATGCGGTGATCGGTCTCGGTCAGACCCCGACCAGTCAGGCGGTGCAGGCCATCAAAGACGCCGGCCTCGACATTCCAGCCGGTGGTTTCGACGTGTCGGCAAGCATTCTGCCGAATATCGCCGACGGCGACCTCACGGCGGCGGTCGATCAGCAGCCGTACAGCCAGGGCTATTACGCAGTCACCCTGGTCGCTCTGAAGCTGAAATATGGCCTGCACCCGCTGGAAATGGATACCGGGGGAAGCGGCCCCGTCGACGGATCCAACTACAAGCTGGCCCAAAAGTGGGCCGGTTCGGTTCGATGCCTATAGCGGATTAATGTGCGGTGGTGGCGGTTCTGGTTGCGCGCATGGAAAGACAAGCGTAGCGGTAGCCGCGCTTGGAACGAAGGTCGCGCCCAAAGTATTAACCATTGCGCCGCCACAATCGCACTATCGACGGAAGAAAGATGCCAGTAACGAACTGTTTAATAGTAATTTATTGATAATTCATACAACGCGATTACCGATAGCAGTTCGAGCGACGCGGTGAGCGATGCGGGCTGGGAGCAGGAACTTTCAGCGGCAACGCCCCACGGCCCAAAGCTTTTGCCGGATAAATCGAGGTTCGATCAGTTCTCCTTCCAAGAATTCGGATGAACCACCTCAATCCAGATTGAACGGCGTAATCACCTGAACTTGTGACGGAGGAATCGACATGGCCTCAATCTGGTGGTGAAACTGCAGGACGTGCAAAAATGCGTGGCGGGCATCCACCATCAAATTGTGATCAATAACCGCCGCTATTTTCTCGTCCGCCAGCAACTGGCGATTTTCTTCATCCAAATCATGGCCGATAAACACCTCTAACGGCCGCCGCAACTGGTGGAAGGCGTCAACAATTGCTCTATTGCCCCCGCCGACGCTATAGACAGCCGCCATGGTCGGATGCGACGCCAAAGTCTGTTTCATCAGTTCCAGGGTCCGTTGATACACGCCTTGGCCACCACTGATATCGACGACCTGCAGATGAGGCGCACGCTCCCTCAACCACATCCGGAACCCCATTTCCCGCTCTTCCTCTCCCCTGAACAGATTGCTGCTCAATACCACCGCAATCAGTCGAGACGCACCGTTTAACCAGTGAGCCATCAGATAGGCGGCCGTGCGGCCCCCCATGCGATTGTCCATGCCAATATAGCCAATTCGCTCGCTCCGGGGCAGGTCCGTCACCAGGGTCACCACGGGAATATTCTCGCGTCGCAGTGCATTGACGCGTTGATTGACCAGGTACTCGTCCACTGCATTGAGGACGATGCCATGGGTACCCTTGGCTGCACACCGATCCATCAATCGACATAGATTCTTGACGCTGATGTCCTCGGACAGATGAAACCGGGGGCTGATTCGAAATGGCGTCATGCTGCCAACCTGGGCGTTGATGGCATTGCTGACGGCACGGGTGAACCGCTGCGGAGCATGCATGATCACGTCCAGATAGAATGTTCTTCCCATTGCCAGACTCGCAACCTCCTGAGCCTCCAGTTCCTGCAGTGCCTGTTCCACACGACGTTTGGTCTGGTAGTGCACACTGCTGCGCCCATGGAGTACGCGATCCACGGTCGCCTTGCTGACGCCTGCCTGTGCGGTGATCTGCTTGATGGAAAACTTTCGCGACCGCTCGCGCAATGTCGACATATTTGAGGTCGTTTTGATGGTTTTATGGCCCCTTTTGAGGTTTGCCGTATGGTAGCCTGACAAGCAAGAAAGGCAATTCAACGAGGCCTCCAGTGTAGTGTCCCCCAAACAGCTTGACGGTTGTGGTAAGGCATGGTGGTTTCCGACAGGGCACGGTGAGGAGTATTAGCCGCCCCATTGCAAGGATTCGCAACGACCTTGGGGGCTACCAGGATCGGCTCAGGCGTTCAGTTGTTTGGGAACAGGGCACTGGATTCATCGGCCAGTGATGTCCTACCCGTGTTTCCTAAAACCAAGGCTCTTCAGGATTCCGAGATGACTTCAGTCGGCTCAGCCATCGACCATTCCGACACTCTGCCCTTTAGCGGGCGTTACTTCGTTGTCACCGGCAGCACCCAGGGTCTAGGTGCTGCCGTCGCTCACCTGCTCGCACAGCGCGGTGCCGCCGGTCTGATTATCTGCGGGCGCAATGAACACAAAGGGGCGGAGCAGGTCAGGCAGTTGGCGGAGTTGGAATGCAATGCGCATTTCGTCGGCGCCGACCTCGCCGAGATCGACAGCTGTCGAAGGATCATTGCAGCGGCAGACAAACACTTCGGCCGATTACATGGATTGGTGAACTGCGCCGGAATGTCCGACCGAGGTAGCATCGTCGATACGACACCGGAGCTTTTCGACCGGATCTTTGCCATCAATGTGCGCGCACCGTTCTTCATGATGCAGGAAAGCATCAAGCTGATGATTCGCGACAAGATCGAAGGTGCCATCGTCAATATCGTCACCATCTCTTCCCACGGCGGGCAGTCCTTTCTCACGCCCTATGCCGCATCCAAAGGCGCCCTGGCTACCCTCACACGAAACGTCGCGTTCAGCACCCTGCGCAATCGCATTCGCGTCAACGGTCTGAATATTGGCTGGATGGATACACCCCACGAGCACGAAATCCAGCGGCAATATCACGATGCGAATTCAGACTGGTTGCAGGAGGCCGAGCAGCAGCAACCCTTTGGACGCCTGCTCAAACCAGAGGAAGTCGCGCGCTCGGTGGCGTTTCTGCTTTCGGAAGAATCCGGGATGATGACAGGGGCCCTGATTGACCTGGACCAGGGCGTGACCGGATGTGGAGATGGTGCAACGCCAAGGCCTGATACCAGGATAACGATGTGACTTGAGCTTGTCCGCCTGTGGATTCTACAGCTCGAACGAGCGGGCAAAGCCTAGCTTTGAGTGTATATCCCCCGATTCCTGAAAATCGCTTCGTCCATCGAGGATACCATCGTGTTTGACTTGAATCGCACCCACAACGCCGTCTCTGCACCCGACAACTCAGGTAACCATGACGTTTTCGCCTCGGCCGACCAAGTGCGCGTCGAGGATCTGGCGGTATTGTGCAAGCAAAAGACCTCTGCTGCGGACTATCCTCTCGCCTCCTCCATCATCCAAAACGTGGTGATCTATGACGCCGAAACATTGCGAGAGGTGGCGGCTCTACAACCTAAGCAGACCATGACGGAACTTCATCGGGTTTTGTCCGATGGGCCGGGTGTGCTGGTGATTCGGAGAGGCTTTCCCCGTGCCGACATCCTTGATCGCCAGACCAAAGTGTTCGAAGAGCTATTCGAAGAGGAGGCATTGAAAGGCGCGGCGGGCGATCATTTTGCTGCGGCCGGCGCCAACGGACGTATCTGGAACTCGTTGCAGAAAGTCGCCCTGCATTCCCCTGATGCCTTTATCGAATACTATGCCAATCCCTTTATTGGTCTGGTTTCGGAGGCGTGGCTTGGCCCCTACTGGC
>JBFGYN010000255.1:0-6051 GCA_041587415.1 Candidatus Competibacterales bacterium
CGCCGGCATCGGCGCGCCCGTCTTGAAGCCCTGAATGTAGTCACAGCCAAGGCGGCGAATGACATCCTCTTGCTCCTGGGTCTCGACGCCTTCTGCCACGACCGATAATCCCAGACCGTGCGCCATGGCGACGATTGCGCCGAGGATGGCGACGTCATCCGAGCACTCGGGAGCGTCCTTTACGAACGAACGATCGATCTTGAGCTCGTCGATCGGAAGCCGTTTCAAATGGCCGAGGGACGAATAACCCGTACCGAAGTCATCCAGAGAAATGGCAAATCCCATCGAGCGAATTTTGGTCAAGGTATCGATTGCATCTTCCAGGTGATCGATCAAGACGCTTTCCGTCACCTCCAGGCAGACTCGGGACGGATCCAATTCGCCATTGCGTACTGCGTAGTGAAGTTTCTCCAACATATTCCGATCGCGAAATTGAATCGCCGACACGTTCACGGCGACACGCAGCTTTGGTAGTCCCTCGCTCTCCCAGGCAACGCTCTGGTTCGATGCGCGGATTATCGCCCAGTACCCCATGGTCACGATCAAGCCTGTTTCTTCTGCAATCGGGATGAAGACGTTTGGCGCAACAACGCCGAACTCGGGGTGGTGCCAACGCATCAGTGCCTCGGCGCTACTGAGCGCGCCCGAACGAGCATCGATTTTTGGCTGGTAATGGAGAACCAGTTCGTCGTTTTCCAGTACCTTGTAGAGATCGTGCTCCAAAGCCAGCTGCTGACTCGAGCTGGTATTAAACTCCTTCGAATAGTATTGAACTTCTTCGCGGCCGTTTCGCCTGGCGTGATCGGCGGCCACTTTGGCGTGTCTGAGCAGTAGGTCAATGTTCGTTCCGTCGCTGGGGAAGACCGAGATTCCAATGCTCAGGGTAACGAAAAGCTTTCGTTCGGCGATGGTGAACGGTGACTGAAATCCTTCTACGATACGCCTCGCAACTTTCGAGGCGCTGCCAAGGGTGGGCAGGTTCGGCAGGCAAAGAACGAACTCGGTCCCATCCAAACGTGACAGGTTGCCGTCGAACGTTCGCTCTCCCAAGTCCTGCGCCTCGTCACCGACACGAACGCAGAGATCCAGACGCCTGGCGACCTGCTCGAGCAATTGGTCGCCCGTGTCATGGCCCAGCGCATCATTGATTTGCTCGAATCGGTTCAAGTCGATGTGCACTAACGCGCAGCGACGATCGTCTCGTTGGGCGCGCTCCAGCGCGTAGCCGGCGCGCTTCATGAAATGAGTTTTGTTCGGAAGTTCGGTCACTCGATCGAAGTTCGCAAGTCGGTCCCGGTGCGCTTTCGCGGCCAGCGTGTTGCGTAGGCGAACGGCCAATTCGCTCGGGTCCACAGGTTTCGCCAAGAAATCCGTGGCGCCCAGCTCCAGAGCAGTCAACTTCGTCTCGGAATCCGTGGACGAGGTCAATACGATAACCGGCGTATGGCAGAGTTTGTCGTCGTCGCGCATTGCCTGCAGGATCTCGAGGCCGCCCACTTCCGGCATGACGAGATCGAGCAGTAGGAGGTCCGGGTGTTCCGCCTGTGCGAGTTCGACGGCGCGGTCCGATTCGCAGGTCATGACGAACCGATTGTAACCGGCGTCCTCGAGTAATACCTGGAGAACCGCCAGAGTGGTGGGCTCGTCGTCGACCATCATGATGGTGGGTGCGCCGTGATCCCACAACGGGTCACTCCAAGCGCCATCCGTGCGTCTTTGGCCCAATAGTGGCGCTCTTTGCGCGCTTATCGCCGCTGGTCGACTGGAGAACAACCGATTTTCGAGACAGCTCATCGTTCCGCAACCTGCCGTTGGGCTCTACTTTCCGAGCGAGAATGTCCATCCGAGCAATCTTTGGCCGTGCCCGGCACGAATTCGTGCTCGTCGCTTGAGTCGGTGCGCGAACCCCCTACGGTAAGTGGCGCTTCGTAAGGGGCCTTGGCCAGAGCCTCGTTCCCCGGCAGCCGGCGTGCCAGGCCGCGCAGAGTTCGTAGCGTTGCCCGGATCTCCTGCTCTCGCTTCCCATTGGCGTGGCTCATCAACTGATCGGACGTGTCCGTGAACGCGTCGAACCCCACCGTTCCTGCCGCGCCCTTCAACCAGTGACCGAGACGGGCCAGCGTCTCGAAGTCGCGCTCCGCTAAGCCTTGCTCCATGGCATCCAGTTGCCGTTCCAGGCGTCCCGAGAAATTCTCGATGATGACGTCCATCTTTGGGCTGTATGCCGCGAGCCGGGAAACGAGAGGCTCGAGGTCGTCCCGTCCCTCGCGCTCTGGGTCGCTCGGTGCGATGGAGGCGGTCGGAGGATTCGGGAGAGTCACAGAGTTGGCCTCCGGGTCGACGCGCGCGGCAAGTTGTTTCAGTTCGTCGAGAGCGGCGCCGACTTCGTGTGCGCGTCGCTGGTGCGCCAGGTTCATCAACCGTTCCGCCGGCTCTGTGAAGGCGTCGAACCCAACGGTGCCGCCTGCACCCTTCAACCAGTGGCCCAAGCGGGCGAGTTCGTCGAAGTTTCCATCGTGCAAGCTCGTCTCCATCTGCACGAGCTTGTCCGCCAGTCGCTCCACGAACTGCTCGATGATGGCCTGAATCCGTGGGCTGCGCCCAGCGAGGCGGGATGCGACCGGCCAGCTCTCGGCGCTCGGAGTCGATCGCTCAGCGGTTTGCGTGGCGGGAGATTCGGTGGTCGTGGTTCCCGCGATTTTCCACTCATCGGAGTCCTTCCCGCCGGCCGAATTCTCGACGTGGTGCTGGCCGATGTCGCCGTCAGCAGTGAGCACGACCCGCACGGCGAGCGCTTTCAATACCTCGAGCGTTGCATCGATCTCGCTCTCCTGCCGCGCACGGGCGAGATTCATGAGTGTTTCAGCCGGCTCCGTAAACGCATCGAATCCAACGGTACCAGCGGCACCTTTCAGCCAGTGGCCAAGGCGGGCGAGTTCGTCGAAATCTCGATTCTCCCAACTCGCCTCCATCTGCTCGAATTTCTCGGACAAGCGCTGTACAAACTGATCGATGATTTCCAGCATGCGAGGCCCACGATTCGCAAGTCGGGATACGATGGGACCGGACTCGATTGGTGTTGCGGGCATGGGATCCGGCCGAGGGCTTTCCGGCGGCGTCTTCGCGTCGGACTCGCTACCGCGTTCACCGCCAAGGATTGCACCAATTGTGTCGATCAGTTGGTCGATGTTGATTGGCTTGGTCATGAAACCCGTGCAGCCGGCAGCGAAGCATTCCTTGTCTGCGCCTTTCATGGCGTTGGCGGTAAGCGCGATAATGGGCAAATCAAAGCCCTCTTCCCGCAGCGTCGTCGCGGCGGTAAAGCCATCCATGACTGGCATTTGCATGTCCATAAGAATCAGGTCGAACGCTTGATTCCGCGCCAGCTCCAAGGCCACCTGACCATTTTCAGCCCCGGTCACAGTAAGCCCCGCGTCTTCGAGCACGAGTTTGACCAATTCCCGATTTTCCTCGGCGTCGTCGACGATGAGCACGGCACCCGACTGGAAACGCCAATGCCCGCCGATTACGCTGCTCGGCATTTCGGTGGCCTGAAGTGCCTCGCGGGGCTGTAGCAGGCGAACGCCCCTCAGCGAGCCCGTATCAACGTAAACCGTGAACGTGCTGCCTTCCCCGGGCGAACTCTTGACCGTAATGTCGCCGCCGAGAATCCGGGCGAATCGCCGGCTGATCGAGAGCCCCAACCCGGTACCGCCGAAGCGGCGGGTAACCGAGCTGTCCGCCTGGATGAAGGGATCGAAGATGGACTCGTGTTTGTCCGCCGCTATGCCGATGCCCTCGTCGGAAACGTCGATCATGAATCGTCGTTGAGCATTCTCGACCCCGAATCGGGCCACGACGCGCACGCCCCCGCTGTCGGTGAACTTGACGGCGTTGGACACGAGATTGGTCACGATCTGCTTGAGGCGCGTCGGGTCGGACTGGATGGTCTCGGGAATGGGCCCATCCACATCGAACTCTAGAGAGATGCCCTTCTCACGCGCTTTGATGTCCAGCACCGTGACCACTTCGCTGATGACTCGATGCGGGGCGACGGAAACCAGTTCGGCCTCCATATTGCCCGATTCCACTTTGGACAGATCGAGCAGATCGTTGATGAGCTGCAAAAGGTGGGAGCCGCTCGCGAATATCGTATTCAGATACTTATGTCGCTCCTGTTCCGAACCGCAGTAACCGCGGCGCATGGCATCCGTGAAGCCCAGGATCGCGTTCATCGGCGTGCGAATTTCGTGGCTCATGTTTGCGAGGAACTGAGATTTTGCGCGGTTCGCGGCTTCAGCCTCTTCTTTGGCCTCTTCCAGCTCGACTTTGTGCGCCTCCAGCTGGGTGACGTCGTCGAGACTCATGAGAACGCCGCCGGGCGTGCCGCCGGTATCGAGAACGGGGGAGCAGTTGACGATGAACGTCCGGGTTTCGTCGTCGCCGAGCCGAAGTTGCAGGCTGTCGCTTCTCTGTGCCTCGCCGAGCCTTAGGGCGCGAGTCCACGGCGCGTCCGCTCTGGTCAGTCGTTCGCCCGTCGCTGTTCGCCAATCCAGGTCGCTCGGCCGCCTACCCACCAGGCCATCCGGCGTGTGGCTGACAATGGAGGCGAACGCCTGGTTTGCCAGCACGATGCTCTCACCCGTATCCATGACGATCAGCCCTTCGGCTAGGGTGTCGAGTGCGGCGCGGACGTGCTCGGGTACGGCGTTCGAGGGGTCGAGGTGCTTGAGGACCCTGCCCAGGTAAAAGCGAAATGCGAAGAATCCGCCCAGTGCCAGCAGCAGCGTAAAGTGCAGCCGCGGGTCGTCGAAAACACCCATCCATCCCGGCGAGGTCAAGGGGACGAAGCGCAGCTCGATTTGCCCCCATCTTTTGCTTTGCGCCCAGAGGGGAACTTGAACCTGGGAGTCCGTCGAGACATCGGTGCCCGCTGGCAGCCACCGGCGCACGTGATCGCCGACGCTCACGATCAGGCGGCCTTCGGCCCGGCGAATTCCGGCGGAAAGCAGATCGGGATTTCGATCGACCACGAGCCGCAGCGTCGCTCCCAGGCGCTCGAAATCCGCCTGCGCCAACATCCCCGATCCGTTTGCGGCAATGGCTTCCGCGAGCGCGGCACGGCCCTTCCTTTCCGCGGCCAGGCGATCCGGAACGAGACCCAGCAGCGTGGCGATCAGGACCAGGGTGATGAGCAGAAAAGCCTGGCCGAACGCCAGGTGTGTCCTGGTGGCGATTTTGCCGACCAGACGACGCATCCGTGACAAGAACATTCGAAACACGGGTTATCGTTCCTCTGCGGGTCGGCTTGGGTCGGCGGGTATTTCATCGGTCGGAATCGAGGCACTGTGCACGCCGATATCGACTTGCCCGGTCGCCCCACGAAGGGCCGATTCGGAGCGGTTCCCAAGCGCTGCTTCGTTGACGGTGCGATCGGGGCTCTCGTGCCGAGGGTCCTGGGGCGAGCTGCCTTCGAGGATCGAAGTCAAGGATTCGGCGTCGTCGCCGGACTCGGGCCGAACGCTCTTGAGACGCGCAAGCACCGGGATCGGGTCCACGAGTCGCCATGCGGGCATGGAAGAGACCAGACTCAGCAGCAGCAGACCGCCCCGGGTCATCCACAATACATAACCGACGGAAATTCCCGTGGCCATGACGGCGCTCGAGCCGACGATGGTCTGATCCATCGCGACCGCGGTGTCGACTTCCTCCCGAAGCGCATTCAGCTCGTTCTCGAAGTCGCTGTCCCTTTGTAGGAAGCTGAAATCGCCGGTTCGTGCCCCCTGGGATATCGCCCCGGTGCGAATGGTAGGCTCGGTTGGTGCCACCGGCTCCGTAACCGCGTCATCAGCCGTCGACTCGTCGACCGGTGGGGTGCCCGACTCCGCGATTGACTCATCGGTTGGCTCCTGAGTCTCTGCGACGCTCGGATCGCCGCCCGGAGCACGTTCGACTTGCTCCGAGGGGTCGAAGGGCGAAGGCAACGGCTCACTTGGCGGGGAATCGGGCAGCGGGTCTCCCGTAGTCGGAAGCTCGCCTTCGACGTCGCCG